>JBDHSE010000031.1:0-15143 GCA_039807955.1 Ideonella sp.
CCGGTCAGGTCGAGCAGTTCGAACGGGCCGAGCTTGAAGCCGGCCTGCTCGCGCAGCACGGCGTCGATCACGTGCGGTGCGGCGACGTTCTCGCCGAGCAGCCGCAGCGCTTCGGTGCCGTAGCCGCGGCCGGCGTGGTTGACGATGAAGCCCGGCGTGTCCTTCGCGCGCACCGGCTCGTGGCCCATGCGGCGGGCGAGCGCGATCATCGCGTCGCCGACCTCGGGCGCGCCGCGCACGCCGTCGATGACCTCGACGACCTTCATCAGCGGCACCGGGTTGAAGAAGTGGAAGCCGACGACGCGCTCGGGTTTCGCGCAGCCGGCGGCGATCGCCGTCACCGACAGCGACGAGGTGTTCGTCGCAAGCACGCAGTCGGGGCCGACGATCGCCTCGAGTTCGGCGAACAGCGCGCGCTTCACGTCCAGGTTCTCGACGATCGCCTCGACGACGAGCGCGGCGCCGGCGAGCTGCGCGAGGCGCTCGACCGGCTGCAGCCGCGCCATCGCGCCCTGCACCGCGTCGTCGCTCATGCGGCCCTTCTGGCGCAAGGTGTCGAAGGTCTTGGCGAGCGCGTCGCGCGCCTTCGCCGCCGCGCCTTCGATGGCGTCGTGCATCAGCACCGTGATGCCGGCCTGGGCCGCGATCTGCGCGATGCCGCGCCCCATCGCGCCGGTGCCGACGATCGCGATCCGCAGGTTGGTTGAAGCAGCGTCGAAGCTCATGGTCCGATCCTCAATCGGGGATGACGGCGGTGACTTCGATCTCGACCTTGGCCTTGTCTTCCATCAGCGCCTTGACCTCGACCGCCGTCATCGCCGCGTTGTAGCTGCCGATCAGCTCGCGAAACGCGGCGCCGATCGCCCGGCCCTGGGCGAGGTACTCGGCCTTGTCGGTCACGTACCACGTCATGCGAACGATGTGCTCGGGCTTGGCGCCCGCCTCGTCGAGCACGGCACGAACGTTCTGCAGCGCCTGGCGCACCTGGCCGGCGGTATCGGCGGCCGGGAAGCGCTCGTCGGCGTCCCAGCCGATCATGCCGGCGACGAACACCATCTGGCCGCGCACCTTGACGCCGTTCGAATAGCCCTTCGGCCGCGGCCAGCCCGGGGGTTGCAGGATCGTCGTCATGTCCGCTCCATCGTTGCCGCGGCGCCGCGCGCCGCTTGTCCCTCGGCATCGCGCACGAAGCCGAAGCGTTCGATCGCCTCGCGCACGTTTTGCGCGATCGGCCGCGACAGGCCGTCGTCGAGCGAGGTCGTGACGATCACCTGGCGCACGCGCACCCGCAGCTCGTCGTCCTTGCGGCACGTCAGCTCGAGCTTGATCGAGCTGCGGCCGAGCTCGCGCACCGCGAGGCCGAGCTGCACGCGCTCGCCCATCCGGCTCGGCTTCATGAACTCGCATTGGAGGGCGACGGTCGGCAGGCCGATGCGCTGGCCGATGACGACCTTCGCGTAGCCGAGGCCGAGCCCCTCGTCGAACCAGTCCTCGACGTGGCCGTTGAAGAGCACGAAGTACTGCGGGAAGAAGACGATGCCGGCCGGATCGCAGTGCGAGAAGCGGATCAGTTGTTCGCGTTCGAAAGTCATCTCTGTCCTGTCTAGGTTCGCAGTCGGAAGCGCTGCAGCTTGCCGGTCTCGGTGCGCGGCAACTGGCCGCGAAACTCGACCGCGCGCGGGTACTTGTAGGGTGCGATTGTCGCCTTCACGAAGTCCTGCAGCGTGCGCACCATCGCCGCGTCGCTCGCGTGCCCTGGGTGCAGCACGACGAAGGCCTTGACGATCTGGCCGCGCTCCTCGTCGGGCACGCCGATGACGGCGCATTCGGCGACCGCCTCGTGCTTCAGCAGCGCCTCCTCGACCTCGGGCGCGCCGATGTTGTAGCCGGCCGAGACGATCATGTCGTCGGTGCGCGCCTGGTAGTGGAAGTAGCCGTCCTCGTCCATCAGGTAGGCGTCGCCGGTGAGGTTCCAGCCGTCCTGGACGTAGACCTTCTGGCGCTCGTCGTCGAGGTAGCGGCAGCCGGTCGGCCCCTTCACGGCGAGGCGGCCGACGGTGCCCGCCGGCAGCGGCTTGCCGTCGTCGTCGAGGATGCAGGCGCGATAGCCGGGGACGACGGTGCCGGTCGCGCCGGCGCGCGCATGCGCCTCGTCGGCGGAGATGAAGATGTGCAGCATCTCGGTCGCGCCGATGCCGTCGATGATCTCGATGCCGGTCGCGTCCTTCCAGAGCTGGCGCGTCGACGCCGGCAGCACCTCGCCGGCCGAGACGCACTGGCGCAGCGTTCCGCCCTGGGCGACGCTTAAGTGAGCCTTGGCCGCCGCATCGGCCATCACGCGGTACGAGGTCGGCGCGGTGATGAGCGTCGTCACGCCGTAGGCCGGGATCGCTTCGAGCAGCGCGGGCGGCGCCGCCTGCTCGAGGAGCACGATCGACGCGCCGACGGTCATCGGGAAGAGCACCAGGCCGCCAAGGCCGAATGTGAACGCGAGCGGCGGGCTGCCGACGAAGACGTCGTTCTCGCGCGGCCGCAGCACGTGGCGCGGAAACGCGGTGCAGGCGGCCATCACGTCGCGATGAAAGTGCATCGTGCCCTTGGGCTGGCCGGTCGTGCCGGAGGTGAAGGCGAGGATGCAGGTGTCTTCGGCGGCGGTGTCGACGTTGTCGAAGCGGTCCGAATGCCGCGCCATCGCCGCCTCGAGCCCCTGCGGCGTGTCGTCGTAGAAGGTGCGCACCTGGGTCAGCACCGGCTCGTCGCGCAGCGCGTCGCGCAGCTCGTCGATCAGCCGCACATCGCACAGCGCGTGCGTGACGCGCCCCTTGGCGATCACCTTGCGCAGTTCGACCGCCCGCAGCAGCGGCATCGTCGCGACCGCGATCGCGCCGGCCTTCATGATCGCGAACCAGCAGGCGACGAGCATCGGGTTGTTCGGCGCGCGCAGCAGCACGCGGTTGCCGGGGACGAGCCCCATGTCCTTGACGAGGACGTTGGCGATGCGGTTGGCGCGCTGTTGCAGCTCGGCGTAGGTCCACGAGACGCCGCCGGCCGGCGCGCGCAGGCACATCCGCTCGCCGCGACCTTCGCTGATGCGCCTGTCGAGCAGTTCGGTCGCGCAGTTCAGGCGCGGCGGGAACTGCAGCTCGGGCCGCTCGAACAGGAACTCGGGCCACTGCTCTACCGGCGGCAGATGATCGCGGGCGAAGGTGTCGGTGTGGGCGGTGTAGCTCATGGCGCGCCTCGTGTCGAAGTCTCCGATCGTGATTCTGAACCACGGCGCGGCGCGTGCGCGCAGATCGCCGGGTGCGGCGCGACGCTGCACACAACGGTGCGTTCGTCGCGCTGCGGCGGCGCCGTCATGCGACGCCGACCTTGTCGTCCGCCTGGGCGGCGTTGCGCGCGAGCTGGACGCGAAGCGCGCCGAGCTGCTCGTAAAGCGCCTCGAAGGTCGCGCCATCGACACCGGCGCACAGCTCGACAAGCCAGGATTCGTGGGCGGCGGCGATCGCGTCGAACGCATCCCTGCCGGCGGGGGTCAGCCGCAAGAGGATCGAGCGCCGGTCGCTCGGGTCCTCCTCGCGCGTGACGAGGCCGTCGCGCTCGAGGTCGTCGGTCAGCCCGGTGATGTTGCCGCCGGTCACCATCAGGTAGCGCGACAGCGCGTTCATGCGCAGGCCCTCGGGATGGCGCCGCAGCTGCGAGAGGTAGTCGAAGCGCGCGAGCGTGATGCCGAAGTTCGCGCGCATGCGCCTGCGAATCTCGGTTTCGATCTGCGTGCTGCAGGCGAGCAGCCGCAACCAGACCTTGACGGCGAGCCGGTCGTCGCGGCCAGCGCGCGCCTCGTGGCCGATGTGCTCGTCGCCGAGCAGGCGCGGCAGGTCGAGGCCCGGCGTCTCGCCCACGACGCTGTTCATCTCCAACGCCCGCCTGCGATCGACATCGCTCAAAGCTCCTGCGCGTACTTCGCCTGCGGCACGGCCTGGGCCTCGGCCAGCGCCCGTTCGCGCTCGAGGTTGCGCTCGAGCTGCGACTTCGCCGTGCGGTACTGCTTCGGCCACGCGATCGCCTGGTAGCCGATCTTGGCCGCCTCGAGCAGCGTCCACGACGGATTCGCCAGATGCGGGCGCGCGACGGCGCACAGGTCGGCGCGGCCGGCGGCGATGATGCTGTTGACGTGATCGGCCTCGTAGATCGCGCCGACCGCGATCGTCGCGATGCCGGCCTCGTTGCGGATGCGGTCGGCGAACGGCGTCTGGTACATGCGGCCGTAGACCGGCTTTTGCAGCGCGCTGACCTGGCCGGACGAGCAATCGATCATGTCCGCGCCGGCCGCCTTGAAGTGGCGCGCGATCTCGACCGCGACATCGGGCGTGATGCCGCCTTCGACCCAGTCGTGCGCCGAGATCCGGACCGAGATCGGCAACTGCTCGGGCCAGGCGGCGCGGATCGCCTTGAAGACCTCGATCGGATAGCGCAGCCGGTTCTCGAGGCTGCCGCCGTACTCGTCGGTGCGATGATTGGTCAGCGGCGAGATGAACGCCGACAGCAGGTAGCCGTGCGCGCAGTGCAGCTCGAGCCAGTCGGCGCCGGCCTCGGCGGCCCAGCGCGCGGCGCGAGCGAAATCGGCCGTCACCGCGTCCATTTCGGCGCGCGTCATCTCGCGCGCGGTGTCGCTGACGCCTTCGAGGTACTGCTGCTTCGACGCCGAGACGATCGGCCAGTTGCCGCTTTCGAGCGGCAGGTCCGCGCCTTCCCACGCGACGCGCGTCGACGCCTTCGGGCCGGCGTGGCCGAGCTGGATGCCGAACTTGGCGTCGCTGTTGGTGTGGATGAAGTCGGCGATGCGCTTGAACGCCGTCACGTGCTCGGGCTTGTAGAGCCCGGCGCAGCCGGGGGTGATGCGGGCTTCGGCGCTGACGCAGGTCATCTCGGCGAAGACGAGCGCGGCGCCGCCGAGGGCGCGCGCGCCGAGGTGGGCGAGGTGGAAGTCGCCGACCGTGCCGTCGACCGCCGAATACTGCGCCATCGGCGAGACGACGACCCGGTTCTTGAGGACGACGCTGCGCATCTTGTACGGCGTGAACATCGGCGGCGGCACGACGCCCGCTGGCACCTGCAAGCCGGTCTGCTCGGCCGAACGCTCGGCGAACCAGCGCTCGAAGCCTTCGAGCCAGGCCTTGTCGCGCAGCCGCAGGTTCTCGTGCGAGATGCGCTGCGAGCGCGTCAGCATCGAGTACATGAACTGCTCGGGCGGCAGCGTGTCGGCGTAGCGATGGCCGACGACCTCGAACCACTCCATCGCGTTCCAGGCGGCGTTTTGCAGCTTCAGCACGTCGACGTTGCGCAGCTCCTGGTAGCGCTCGAGGACTTCGGGGATGTGCTGCGGCGTCGCGCCGTGCTCGATGAACTGGCGCGTCAGCTCGATCGCGTCCTCGACGGCGAGCTTGGTGCCCGAGCCGATCGCGAAGTGCGCGGTGTGCACGGCGTCGCCCATCAGCACGATGTGGCTGCGGCCGTTGAAGTACGACCACTGGTCGCACTTGACGCGCTGGAAGTTGAGCCACGCCGATCCGCGCAGGTGGCGCGCGTTCGTCATCAGCTTCGCGCCCTGCAGGTTGGACGCGAACAGCCGCTCGCAAAACGCGATCGACTGCTCCTGGTCGGCCTTGTCCAGGCCGTGCGCCTTCCAGACCTCCTCGGGCGTCTCGACGATGAAGGTCGTCGTCTGCTCGTCGAACTTGTAGACGTGGGCCTGAAACCAGCCGTGCTCGGTCTTCTCGAACAGGAAGGTGAAGGCGTCGTAGAGCTTGTTGGTGCCGAGCCAGATGTAGCGGTTCGGCCGATCGACGATGTCGGGCTTGAAGATCGCCTCGTGCTGGTTGCGGATGCGCGAATTGATGCCGTCGGAGGCGATGATCAGGTCGGCGTCGGGGAACTCGTCGGCCGACGTCACCTCGCGATCGAAGACGAGCTTGACGCCGAGGATCTCGCAGCGCGCCTGCAGGATGTTGAGCAGCTTCTTGCGGCCGATGCCGACGAAGCCGTGCCCGCCGCTGCGGATGGTGCGTCCCTTGAAATGCAGCTCGATGTCGTCCCAGTGGTTGAACGCCTGCTCGATCGTCGACGCCGTCGCCGGGTCCCAGGCGCGCATGTTGTCCATCGTCGCGTCCGACATCACGACGCCCCAGCCGAAGGTGTCGTAAGGCCGGTTGCGCTCGACGACAGTGATGTCGTGCGACGCATCCTGCTTCTTCATCAGCAGCGCGAAATACAGGCCCGCCGGGCCCCCACCGATACAGACGATCTTCATGGCTGGATTCCTGTGCTCCGTTGACCGCGACGGACTTTACTTTATGAGTAAACTATGCAGAAGTCAATCAAAATTTGCAAATTTTGCGAACTTCCGCTACCGAAAGTTCTCGGGCGCCGAGGCTGGCAATGCCCGGCGCGGCGCGCTCCGGCGTCGAGCGCCGCATTCGCCGTGAATGCGGATCGCGCATCATGCGCCGTCCGTCGTTTCGCGATCAAGCGGGCCGCGCCCACTCTCGCCATCCGGCAGCGGGATCAGCCGCGCGCCGTCCGATAGGGCCCGTCGTCCTGCAGGAAGTCGGCTTCCGCCTTCGCTTCCCGATCCCATTCCTGCTGGGCCGGGAGTTCGAGCATGCGCTCCACGTACGCCTGCGCGGCACCCTGCAGTGCGACGCCGTAGGTTCGCAGCCTGGTGCAGACCGGCGCGTAGTAGGCATCGGCGATGCAGAAGGCGCCGAACAGGAACGGCCCGCCGGAAGTTGCGAGCGCATCCGACCACATCGTGTCGAGCCGTGCGATGTCGCGTGCGACATCAGGCTGGTCGCGCAGCGCCCTGGCGCCGACCCCGGGCAGGCTCGCTTCGATGTTGAACGGAAAGGCTGTACGCAGGGCCGCGAATCCGGCGTGCATCTCGGCGCACAGGCTGCGCGCCCTGGCCCGTGCCCGCCGATCGCGCGGCCATAGTTCGAGTTGCGGAAAGCTCTCGGCCAGGTACTCGGCAATCGCCAGCGTGTCCCAGACGACGAGGCCGTCATCGACGAGCACCGGGACCTTCGCGATCGGTGCGACGGCGAGCAGGCGCTGCCGAAACGGCGAGCCCTCGCCGAAGTCGAGCCGCAGCTTGACCTCGTCGAACTCGATGCCGGTGTGGCGCATCAGCAGCCACGGCCGCAGCGACCACGACGAGTAGTTCTTGTTGCCGATGTAGAGCTGCATCGACGTTCCCGCCGTTGCTCAGCGCAGGTGCACAGCGGCGCGCCAGCGGTTCAGGCGCTGCGCCTCGCCGCCGCGCGCGAGCAGCGCCGGCATCACGGCTTCGATATCGCTCGCCGTGATGCCGAGCATGGAAAGCCCCGGCAGTTGACCACTCGCGACATTGGGCACCTGCATCGAGCGCAGGTTGTCGCGCGACAGCATCGGCTCGCCCGGCAGCCACTCGAGCGTCAGGGCCTGCAGCATGCCGATCGATAGCGGCAGCCGCACGATGCGCCGCTCATGCCCCGACCAGCGCCCCGCCATGCGCACCAGTTCGGCAAGCGTGAAGATGCGCGGACCGGCGAACTCGAAGGTCTGGCCGGCGGTCGCCGGGTCGGCCAGCAGGCGCACGATGGCCGCGGCCACGTCGTTCACCCACACCGGCTGGAAGCGTGCGTCGGCGCAGGCGAGCGGCATGATCGGCGAGGCCGCCTGCAGCCACGCGAAGAGGTTCATGAAGCGGTCGCCGGCGCCGAACATCACCGATGGCCGCACCACCGCTGCCTGCGCTGCCGCCTCGCGCAACGCCGTCTCGCCGGCCGCCTTCGAGCGCAGGTAGCGCGACGGCGCGCCAGTTGTCGCGCCGAGCGCGCTGACGTGGACGAGCCGCGCGACGCCCGCTGCCGCGCAGGCTTGGGCAACGCGGCGCGCCAGATCGACGTGAACGCGCTTGAAGTCCGATTCGCTGCCGTGCAGGATCGCGACCAGGTTGACGACGGCGTCGCGCCCGGCGACGAGCCGCGCCAGCGCCGCATCGTCGTGCACGTCGGCCTGCACGACTTCGATCGTCGGCAGGATCTGCAGGTGCTGCGCGTTCGTGCGCCGCCGTGTCGGCACCGTGATGCGCAGGCCGCCGCCGCCATGGCGGCGCACGAGCTTCTCGCACAGCACGCTGCCGACGAAGCCGCTGCCGCCGAGGATCAGGATGTTGTCCATGGTGTGTCCGATCTCCGTTGACGCATGCCGTGACCCCGGTCGTGCGCAGGGTCCGACACGGCAGACCGCGGCACGCAGGGAACTGGCCCGAGTTTAGGCCGAGGCCGCCGCGCAAAGATGCGGCAGATCAGATCAGGGCAGTTCCTTGTCGAGCGTCGGCGATGCGTCCTTCGGGCCGACCGCCGGCCCGAGCCGCTTCTTGAGCGACGCGCTCGAGCCGTTGAGCAGCGCCTCGTAGAAAGCGGCGTTGGCGAGCACCTTCTTCACGTAGTCGCGCGTCTCGTTGAAGGGGATGTTCTCGGCCCAGATCGCGGGCTCTAGCGTCGGCCCGTCGCGCCAGCGGCGCGAGCGGCCCGGCCCGGCGTTGTACGCGGCGGCGGCCAGCGGCTGCGAACCAGCGAAATCGTCGAGCACGAGCTTCAGATAGGCGGTACCGAGCTGGATGTTGGCGTCCTTGTCGTGCAGCAGGGCGGACGAATAATCCATGCCGATCTTCTTCGCCGTCCACTTCGCCGTCGCCGGCATGATCTGCATCAGGCCCGATGCGCCGACGCTGGACTTGGCGTCCATGATGAAGCGCGACTCCTGCCGGATCAGGCCGTAGACGTAGGCCGGGTCGAGCCCGATCTCGCGCGAGCGGGCGACGACGTCCTTGCGAAACGGCATCGGGAAGCGCTGCGCCATGTCGATCTCGGCGCGCGTGCGGTCGCTCGTGTTGATGCAGCGGTCCCACACCTCCATGTCGCAGGCGAGCTGCGCCGCGGCGAGCAGCTCGCGATCGGGCATGCCGCGCAGCGTGAAGTTCCATTCGCGAACGCCCTCGCTGCGCAGGCCGATCGAGATCAGCAGCAGGGCGCGCGAAAGCCCCGCGTTGCGCACCGCGCCGGCGCGTTCCTCGGCCGTCAACGGCGCCGGCTTGGGCGCCGCTGCCACCGGCCGGCCGAGGTCCTCCGCCGCGAGCATGCCGTAGAAGTTCATCTCGCCGGCGATCGATTCGAGCAGCCGGTTCGCTTCCGGATCGGCCGCCTTCGGATCCTGCGCCGTCGCCTGCAGCGCGCGCGCTCGCCAGTAGATCCACGCCGTCTGGCGCTGCTCGTCGGCGCTCATCGCGTCGATCGCCTGCAGCACCTGCTGCCAGCGCGCCGGGCTGTCGCTGCGCAGCGCGGCCCGCGCCTTCCACGCCAGCGTCTCGTCGCTCCATGCGATCGCCTGTTTGGACTTGGCCGCGACCCTTGCCGCGCGCTGGAAGTAGGCCGGCGCCTGCGGCGAGAGGTTCTGCGCCGCCTCCCGGCCCGCCGACGCCCAGGCCCAGGCGGCGAGGTCGGGCGGCAGGTCGCGCTCCCAGCGGTCGGCGAGCATCGTCGCCGCCATTTCGGGATCCTTGTTCGCGAGCTGGGCCAACGCGAGCGTCGCCATCTCGGCCTGGTTGCGCGTCGCTGCCGAGGCGTGCCGCGCGAGGTAGCGCGGCGGCGCGTCGAGCGCGTCCGCGACGCGCTTGGACCACTGCGTCCCCATCAGGCCAACCGCCTGCCGCGCGGCGCGCGGGCGGTTGATGTCGACCGAGCGGCGCGCCTTGAGCCAGACGTCGGCGGCAGTGAACTTGCCGGCGTCGTAGAGCGTCTGCGCCATCAGCGCGCAGCCGTCGTCGGCGTCGCGCTGCGCGAGCCAGGCGGCGAGCGCGGCGTCGCGCACGTCGCGCCCGGCGAGGTGCTCGGTGAGCAGCGCGTAGCAGGTGACCTCGCGGTCGTCGTTCATCCGAAAGCGCGGATAGTCGATCGCGAAGTTCGCCCAGTCGCGGCGCCGGCCGAGCTCGAGCAGCCAGTCGTTGCGCAGGCGGTCCTCGACATAGCTGCCGCTCCAGCGCGCGTAGAAGGCGTTGATCTCGTCTTGCTGCGCGCTCGTGAGCCGGTTTGTCAGCTCCCAGTATTCGACCCACGGCAGCAGCGCGTGCTGTCCGGCCTGCGCTGCCGCGCGCGCCGCGGCGAGGCGGTTGCTGTCCTTCTTGCGAAACGCGTCGCGCGCGTCGAGCACGGTGTCGTTGCCGCTTTGCGCCGCGGCCGGCGGCACCGCCACGCAGGCGACGACTGCCGCGACCAGCGCGGCGGCGAGGCGCCCATATACTGAACTCGTCAACCTCATGTCCCTTCCACTATGACCGCCATCCGGGCCGCCGAAGACGCCGAACAGCGCGGTCATCCACCCGCAAACCGGGCCGCCTTGCGCAGGCGGCTGCTCGCTGATCGCGAGCGGTTCGCCGCCGGCGACGGCGCTGCCCAGCAGGCCCTGACCGGCCACCTCGCGCGCCTGCTGCGCGAACTCGAGCCCGAAAGCCTCGGCCTGTACTGGCCGGTTCGCGGCGAATTTAACCCATGCGCCGCGCTGCAAGCCGCAGGTTGCGCAAGCCTGACACTCGCTCTGCCCTTTGCGCGGCGCGAACCGCGCGCAATGCACTATCGTCGCTGGGACGGCAAGGGGCCCGACGGCGTCGACGAATGCGGCCTCGCGGCGCCGGCTGCCGGGGCGGCGATCGTGCCCGACCTCGTCCTCGTGCCCTGCGTCGGCTTCACGCGATCGGGCTTTCGGCTCGGCTACGGCGGCGGCTACTTCGACCGCTGGCTGGCGCTGCATCCGCACGTCACGGCCGTAGGCATCGCCTGGTCGGAAAGCGAGATCGCCACCGAGGATTGGCGATCGCAGCCGCACGACCAGCCGCTCGCGCTGATCGTCACCGAGGCCGGCGTCGTCTCCTGAAGCCTGCCCTGCCCCTTGCGCCCACGCACTCCACACCGAACGGCGAACGTCATGCAGCCCACCGAAACCGGCGACGAGCGCGCCGCGCTGCGCCGCAAGCTGATCGCGGCACGCGAGGCGCTTGCCGGCCGCATCGATCTGATCGCCGCGCTGCAGGACGTGCTGCGCGTCTGGCTCGTCGGCCGCCACGAGACGAGCATCGGCGCCTACTGGCCGATCAAGGGCGAGTTCGACCCGCTGCCGGCCCTCTACCGCTGGACCGAAGGCGCGCCCGACGGCGTGACGCGCCGCATCGGCCTGCCGCGCGTCGATCGCGAGTCGGCCTCGCTGCGCTGGCACATCTGGTTCCCCGGCTGCCCGATGGAGCCCGACGCCTACGACATCCCCAAGCCCATGGGCACCGCGGAGCTTGCGCCGGAACTGCTCGTCGTGCCCTGCCTCGGCTACGGCCCGGGCGGCGTGCGCCTCGGTTACGGCGGCGGCTTCTTCGAGCAGACGATGCGCCGCGCGAAGCCGCGGCCGGCGACGGTCGGCGTGAGCTTCGCGCAGGGCTTCCTGCCGCTGCTGCGCCCGGGGCTGCAGGACGTCGAACTCGACGCCGTGCTCACCGAGCACGGCGTGATGTGGCAGCGCGAGTAGGCGTCAGGCTTCGGGCGCGAGGCCGAGCCGCTCGCACAGCTCGATGACGAGCGGCGCCTGGTTCATCGTGTAGAAGTGCAGGCCCGGCGCGCCGCCGTCGATCAGGCGGCGGCACAGCGCGGTGACGACGTCGAGGCCGAAGGCGCGGATCGACGCCGCGTCGTCCAGATAGCCCTCCATCTTCAACGCGACCCAGCGCGGGATCTCGATGCCGTCGCGCGCCGCGAACTGGGCGATGCGCGCGAAGTTGTGAAACGGCATGATGCCCGGCACGACCGGTGCCTGCGCGCCGAGCGCGCGCGTCTGCTCGACGAAGTGGAAGTAGGCGTCGGCGTTGAAGAAGAACTGCGTGATCGCCGAATCGGCGCCGGCGGCGATCTTGTCGACGTAGTGGCGCAGGTCGCGCGCCGCATAGCGCTCGCCGGGGTGGTATTCGGGGTAGGCCGCGACCTCGATGCGCCAGTCCGCGCCCTGCGTCTCGCGGATGAAGCGCACCAGTTCCGCCGCGAAGCGGAAGTCGCCGGCGCTCGCCGTGCCACTGGGCATGTCGCCGCGCAGCGCGACGATGCGGCGGATGTTCTGCGCGCGGTAGGTGGCGAGGATTTCGCGCAGGCCTTCCTTCGTCGAGCCGATGCAAGACAGGTGCGGCGCCGCCTCGTGACCGGCCTGCGCGATCGCGCGCACCGTGTGCAGCGTCTTCTCGCGCGTCGAACCGCCGGCGCCGTAGGTGACGCTGAAGAACTCGGGGCCGAGCCCGCCGAGCCGGCGCACGACGCCCTCGAGCTTCTCGTCGCCGACCGGCGTGTTGGGCGGAAAGAATTCGAAGCTGATCGGAAGCCTCATCGGCTCACCTCATGCTTTGACGCGTGGACGAAGAACTCCCGATTGCCGTCGCCGCCGGCGATCGCGCTCTCGAAATAGTCCGCCACCAGCAGGCCGTGCGCGCCGCACGCGCTGCGGATGCGCGCCTCGACGAGCGCGTACGAGGCAGCGTTCCTCACGATGCCGCCCTTGCCGATCTGCGCGGGCTGCAGCTCGAACTGCGGCTTGACGAGCAGCAGGCATTCCCCGCTGCCCGCGAGCAGTCGTTTCACCGCCGGCAGCACGTGCGCGAGCGAGATGAACGACACGTCGGCGACGATCAGATCGAAGCGCTGCGCGCCGACCACCGCCTCGACCGCAGCGGCATCGCGCGCGTTCACGCCTTCGAAGCAGCGCACGCGCGGGTCCGTGCGCAGTTTCGGATGCAACTGCCCATGCCCGACCTCGAGCCCGACGACGCTGCGCGCGCCGCGCTGCAGCAGCACGTCGGTGAAGCCGCCGGTGCCCTGGCCGATGTCGAGGCAATCGCGGCCGGCAACGTCGATCGCGCAGCGCGCAAGCGCCGCGTCGAGCTTCAAGCCGCCTCGCGAGACGAAGCGCAGCTCGGCGTCGTCGGTGATCTCCAGCTCGCAGTCGGCGGGCAGGTCCTCGCCGGTCTTGCGCGGCAGCGCCCACGCCGCGCCGGGCGCGCGCCAGCGCACCGCGCCGCGCTCGATCAGGCGCTGCGCGGCAGAGCGGCTCGGCGCGAGCGCGCGCTGCAGCACCAAGTGGTCGGCGCGCATCGGTTTGCCCGCGCTTTCAGTAGCGGTAGCTGTCGGGCTTGTACGGCCCCTGCTTCGGCACGCCGATGTAGGCGGCCTGCTCGTCGGTGAGTTCGGTCAGCATCGCGCCGACCTTCTTCAGGTGCAGCCGCGCGACCTTCTCGTCGAGGTGCTTGGGCAGCACGTAGACCGTGCCCGCCTGGTAGGCATCGGCGCGCGTGAAGAGCTCGATCTGCGCGATCGTCTGGTTCGCGAAGCTCGACGACATCACGAAGCTCGGGTGCCCCGTGCCGCAGCCGAGGTTCACGAGCCGGCCCTTGGCGAGCAGGATGATGCGCTTGGCAGGCTTGCCGCCGGCGGCGGGGAAGATCACGTGATCGACCTGCGGCTTGATCTCCTCCCACTCGTACTTCGCGAGCGAGGCGACGTCGATCTCGTTGTCGAAGTGGCCGATGTTGCAGACGATCGCCTGATCCTTCATCGCCGCCATGTGCTCGTGGCGGATGACGTTCCTGTTGCCGGTGCAGGTGACGAAGATGTCGGCCTTGTCGGCGGCGTATTCCATCGTCACGACCTTGTAGCCCTCCATCGCCGCCTGCAGCGCGTTGATCGGGTCGATCTCGGTCACCCAGACCTGCGCCGACAGCGCGCGCAGCGCCTGCGCCGAGCCCTTGCCGACATCGCCGTAGCCGGCGACGCAAGCGACCTTGCCGGCGACCATGACGTCGGTCGCGCGCTTGATCGCGTCGACGAGCGACTCGCGGCAGCCGTAGAGGTTGTCGAACTTGCTCTTCGTCACCGAGTCGTTGACGTTGATCGCGCGAAACAGCAGCGTGCCCTTCGCGCTCATCTCGTTGAGGCGATGGACGCCGGTCGTCGTCTCCTCGGTCACACCGATGATCTGCGCGCTCTTGCGGCTGTACCAAGTCGGATCGGTCGCAAGCTTCGCCTTGATCGCGGCGTAGAGGCACGTCTCCTCCTCGCTCGTCGGATGGGCGAGCACCGACGCGTCCTGCTCGGCGCGGCGGCCGAGGTGCATCAGCAGCGTCGCGTCACCGCCGTCGTCGAGGATCATGTTCGGGCCTTCGCCGGCCGCGCCCTTCTTGTCGAACTCGAAGATGCGGTGCGTGTAATCCCAGTAGTCGGCAAGCGTCTCGCCCTTGTAGGCGAACACCGGCGTGCCCTTCACGGCGAGCGCGGCGGCGGCGTGGTCCTGCGTCGAGAAGATATTGCACGACGCCCAGCGCACTTGCGCGCCGAGCGCCTGCAGCGTCTCGACCAGCACGGCGGTCTGGATCGTCATGTGCAGCGAACCGGCGATGCGCGCGCCCTTCAAGGGCTGGCTCTTCGCGAACTCCTCGCGGATCGCCATCAGGCCGGGCATCTCGGTCTCGGCGATGCGGATTTCGCGCCGCCCCCAGTCGGCAAGCGACAGGTCGGCGACGGTGTGGTCGGTGGCGGGTTGCAGCACGGCACTCATGGTCTTGGCTCCGGTTCGGTGGTGGACACCACCGCCGGTGCGCCGGCTGCCTTCAGGGGCTGCTCGCCGCACCGGACGGTGGGGACGAGCGCGGTTGGAACGGTTTCCGAGCCTGGGACACACGCCGCACCGATGCGGGGGTCTCGCAGCGCTCCTCGGAACGGCGCCGATTATAGGCATGCCGGTGTCCGGTGCTAGCATGAAGGCGCCCAACCGCAGGCGATGCACCCATGAGTGCGCACACGCTGCTGTTCGCCGATCTGATCGACAGTACCTCGCTGGTCGCCCGCCTCGGCGATGCCGGTGCCGCGCGGTTCTGGGCAGAGCACGACCGTCGCGCCCGGCAGTTGCTCGCCGCATGTGGCGGGCGCGAGATCGACCGCAGCGACGGCTTCTTTCTCCTCTTCGACGGGCCCGCCCAGGCGCTTCGCTTCGCATCGGAATACCACCGCGTCGCCACCGAACTCGGC
>JBDHSE010000032.1:0-14720 GCA_039807955.1 Ideonella sp.
ATCGCGAGCGCCTCGCCGGTCTCGGGGCAGGCGACGAGGTAGTTGTAGTTGCGGTAGGCGTTGCCGGTCCAGATGCGCTCGACGAGCATGGCGGTTCCTCCAGTGGCAGGGATGCGGGCTTCGAGCGCCGAGTTTCACACGAACCCGCGCCCCCGGCCGCGTCGCGCCGCGAGAGTGGGCAAGGCCCGGCTTCAGGCCGGCTCGGCGTCCGGCGCGCGATCGGGCGCGAAGCAGTCGGCGAACGTGAAGTAGAGCGACGCGTAGAACACGGTCGACAGCAGCAGCCCGACCGGCACCGTCGCCAGCGCGATGATCTGCGGCGAGCGCAGCAGCGCGGCCATGACGTTGGCGACGACGCCGAACGCGAGGATCACGCCGCCCCAGGCCAGCGCGTAGACGGCGAACGCGCGCAGGTTGCGCCAGCACGCCATGGTGCTGAAGAAGAACGCCTTGCCGACGCTCTGGTTGCCCCAGTGGACGAGGGCCGGCGCGTGCCAGAACGGCAGCGACATCAGCGACGCGAGGCCGAAGCGCAGCAGCAGGCCGAACTGCAGCTGCCCGTCGCCGAGCAGTTCGGCGATGCTGTCGGCGTCGTTCTTGCCCGACGCGATCGCTTCCTGCAACGCCTCGAACTTGCCGCCGTCGGCGACGTCGGCGAGCAGCAGGATCGCGAACGTCGCGATCGCGTAGACGACGCCCATCTGCACGAGCGCGATGCGCTTGGCGGGCGAGCCTCGCAAAGGCTCGATGAAGACGGCCGGGCTCGCCAGGTTGCCGAGCATGACGCGCCGCGTCGCGATCATGAAGCCGAGCGAGACGAGCGGCATCGCGGCGAGCACGACAAATTCGCCGACGAACGGCAGCAGCAGCGCGACGAGGCCGAACAGCATGACGCCGGTGAACAGCGCGGCAAAGGCGAGCGGACGCTTGAAGAACGCGCCAAAGCCGCTGCGCACCCACAGCGCGCCGTTGCGCGCCGGCACGAGGTGCAGCTTCATCGGAATGTCAGGCGCCATGCGTCGTCGCGATCTCGGTCGGGTGCCACGGCGTGCGCGCGCGTTCAAGCAGCATCTGCTCGAAGGGCGCCGGGTCGTGCGCGCGCAGCAGCCGTGCGTCGCGCGGCAGGTGCAGGTCCCACAGGCGCGAGATCCAGAACCGCAGCGCGGCGCCGCGCAGCATCGCCGGCATCAGCCGCGCCTCGTCGCCGGCCAGCGGCCGGACCGCCGCGTAGGCGCGCACGAACGCCGCCGCGCGCGGCTCCTCGAGGCGGCCTGACGCCGGGTCGGTGCACCAGTCGTTGAGGCAGACGGCGATGTCGAACGCGAGGGCGTCGCTGCCGGCGAAGTAGAAGTCGAAGAAGCCGCTGAGCACGTCGCCTTGCGGTGTTGATTCGAACATCGCGTTGTCGCGGAACAGGTCGCCGTGGATCGCGCCCTGCGGCAGCGCGCGTGCGGCGTCGGATGCCGCGACCTGCTGCTGGAAGCCGAGTTCGACGTCGAGCAGCGCGCACTGCGCCGTGTCGAGATGGGGGCGCACGATGGGCGCCGTCTGCAGCCACCAGTCGAGGCCGCGCGGATGCGGCTGGCTGCGCGGATAGTCGAGGCCGGCCAGGTGCATCCGGGCGAGCATCGCGCCGACCGCTTCGCAATGCGCGATGTCGGGCGCGAGGCAGGGCCCGCCCGGCAGGCGATCGACGAGCGCGGCCGGCTTGCCGCAGACGCGGTGCAGGATCTCGCCGCTCGCGTCGGCGTGCGGCGCCGGCACCGGGATGCCGCGCGCGGCGAGGTGCTTCATCAGGTGCAGGTAGTACGGCAGTTCGCCTGCGCCAAGCCGCTCGAACAGCGTCAGCACGTAGCGGCCGGTGTCGGTGTCACAAAAGTAGTTGGTGTTCTCGATGCCGCCGGCGCAGGGCTCGAGTTCCCGCAGCGTGCCCAGGCTCAGCCGTGCGAGCAGCGCCTGCGCGGCGTCGCGCGGCACTTCGGTGTAGACGGCCATTGCGTGATCGAAACGCGATCAGAACGACAGCAGACGCCACACCCGTTGACCGGCGGCGCCCTTCTGCGCGCCGGCGTCGCTCGACATGTCGCGCGAGCCGTCGCCGATCACGATCTCGTAGGCCGGCGCGTCCTTGTTCTTGACGGTGATGCTCTGCGTCTGGCCGCGCACGCGCAACTCCTCGACGCGCGTGTTCCTGCCCTCGATCACGATGTGCTGGACGTTGGGCTCGATCGGCTCGCGCCCTGCGGCGTCCGGGCCGGGCGCAGCGGCCGGCCCCGATGCCGCGGAGGCCGGCGCGGCGGGCGGCCCCACCGCGGTTGATGCGGCCGGCTGCGCCGCCCAGACGGCGAGCGGGAGCAGCCACGAACCGAGCAGGCCAAGCGTCTCGAGCTTCATGGCCGGCATTGTATGTAGTGTCTCCGCCATCGGGCGCGATCCGCCATGTCGGGCGCGTGGCCGGCGCGGCCTTCCGCGACAATCGCCGGATGAGTCGCGAAAGAGGGGCCCCGCGCAGCGGGGATCGAAGCGAGCGAATGCGGCGGGGCGCCGACGACAGAGCGCTGCGAGTCTCTCGATCGAGCGGAGGCGCCGGATGAGCGAGAAGACGATGCTGCTCGTCGACGGTTCGAGCTATCTGTACCGCGCCTATCACGCGCTGCCCAACCTGCGCGGGCCGGGCGACTTCCCGACCGGCGCGCTGCACGGTTTCGTCGCGATGCTCGGGCGGCTGCGCGAGCAGTTCCCCGCGGCGCACGCGGCCTGCGTGTTCGACGCCAAGGGGCCGACGTTTCGCGACGCGTGGTACCCCGAGTACAAGGCGAACCGTTCGCCGATGCCCGAGCCGCTGGTGCAGCAGATCGCGCCGATCCACGAGGCGGTGCGCCTGCTCGGCTGGCCGCTGCTCGAGGTGCCGGGCATCGAGGCCGACGACGCGATCGGCACGCTCGCCCGCGCCGCGGCCGCGCGTGGCGAGCAGGTCGTCATTTCGACCGGCGACAAGGATCTGGCGCAGCTCGTCGATGCCAACGTCACACTCGTCAACACGATGAGCAACGAGCGGCTGGATGCGGCCGGCGTCGAGGCCAAGTTCGGCGTGCCGCCCGAACGCATCATCGACTACCTGACGCTCGTCGGCGACAGCGTCGACAACGTGCCCGGCGTCGACAAGGTCGGCCCGAAGACGGCCGTCAAGTGGCTCGTCGAGCACGGGTCGCTGGCCGGCGTCGTTGCCGCCGCCGATGGCATGAAGGGTGCGGTCGGCGAGAATCTGCGCAAGGCGCTGCCTTGGCTGCCGCAGGCGCAGAGGCTCGTCACGATCGCGACCGACTGCGACCTCGCGGCGCAGATCCCCGGCTGGCCGGCGCTCGATGCGCTGCGCTTCGCGCCGGCCGATCGCGATGGGCTGCTCGAGTTCTTCGACCGCTACGGGCTGCGCACGTTTCGGCGCGCGCTGCTCGCGCAAGGCGACGATGGCCGATCGGCGGGCGACGCGAAGCAGGAAGACGCGCCGGCATCGGCCGAAGATTCGCAGCAGGACGCGCCGGCCGCCGCCGCCGAGTCGGCCGAGTTGCGCTACGAGACCGTGCTGACCCTCGAAGCGCTCGACGCCTGGATCAAGCGGGTGGAGCAGGCGCCGCTTGCCGCGCTCGATACGGAGACCGATTCGCTCGACGCGATGCGCGCGCAGCTGGTCGGCATCTCGCTCGCCGTCGCCCCTGGCGAGGCGGCGTACATCCCGTTGCGCCACGCCTACCCTGGCGCGCCCGACCAGCTGCCGGTGGACGCGGTGCTGGCGCGCCTGAAGCCCTGGCTCGAAGACGCGGCGAGACCCAAGCTCGGCCAGAACATCAAGTACGACAGCCACGTGCTCGCGAACGCCGGCATCGAGGTGCAGGGTTACGTCCACGACACGATGCTCGAGAGCTACGTGCTCGAGGCGCACAAGCCGCACAGCCTGGAAAGTCTCGCGCTGCGCCACCTGAACCGCGCCGGCCTCTCCTACGAAGACCTGTGCGGCAAGGGCGTGCACCAGATCCCGTTCGCGCAGGTCGACATCGAGCGCGCGGCGCGCTACTCGGGCGAGGACAGCGAGATGTGCCTCGCCGTGCACCGGGCGTTGTGGCCGCGCATCGAATCCGAGCCGGGGCTGCGCTACGTCTACGCGCAGATCGAGATCCCGACGTCGCGCGTCCTCGCGCGGATCGAACGCAACGGCGTGCTGATCGACTCGCAACTGCTCGCCAGGCAGAGCCGCGAACTCGCCGAGCGCATGCTCGCGCTCGAAGCCGAGGCGCATGCGCTCGCCGGCCAGCCGTTCAACCTCGGCAGCCCGAAGCAGATCGGCGAGATCCTGTTCGGCAAGCTGGGTCTCCCGGTCGGGCGCAAGACGGCGAGCGGCGCGCCGTCGACCGACGAGGAGGTGCTCGAAAAGCTCGCCGCCGACTTCCCGCTGCCGGCCAAGCTGCTCGAACACCGCGGGCTCTCGAAGCTCAAGGGCACGTATACCGACAAGCTGCCGCTGATGGTCAACCCGGCGACCGGCCGTGTCCACACCAACTACGCGCAGGCGGTCGCGGTGACGGGGCGGCTCGCGAGCAACGACCCGAACCTGCAGAACATCCCGATCCGCACCCCCGAGGGCCGGCGCGTGCGCGAGGCCTTCATCGCGCCGCCCGGGCATTCGATCGTCAGCGCCGACTACTCGCAGATCGAGCTGCGCATCATGGCCCACATCAGCGGCGACGAAGGCCTGCTGCGCGCGTTCGCCGAGGGCGTCGACGTGCACCGCGCGACGGCGAGCGAGGTCTTCGGCACGCCGGTCGCCGAGGTGACGAGCGAGCAGCGGCGCTATGCCAAGGTCATCAACTTCGGCCTCATTTACGGCATGGGCGCGTTCGGCCTCGCGACCAACCTCGGCATCGAGCAGAAGGCGGCGCGCGACTACATCGACCGCTACTTCGCGCGCTTTGCCGGCGTCAAGCGCTACATGGACGAGACCAAGGCGCGCGCCGCCGAGCGCGGTTACGTCGAGACCGTGTTCGGCCGGCGCCTTTACCTGCCCGAGATCACCGGCGGCAGCGGCCCGCGGCGCGCCGGAGCCGAACGGCAGGCGATCAACGCGCCGATGCAGGGCACGGCGGCCGACCTCATCAAGCTCGCGATGATCGCGGTGCAGAAGACGCTCGACGACGAACGCCGCGCGACGAAGATGATCATGCAGGTGCACGACGAACTCGTGTTCGAGGTGCCCGGCGCCGAGCTCGACTGGGCACGCGCCGCCGTGCCGCGCATCATGGCCGGCGTCGCCGAGCTGAAGGTGCCGCTACTCGCCGAGGTCGGCGTCGGGCGCAACTGGGACGAGGCGCACTGATGGATTCGACCCTGCTCGAGCCGATGACCGAGGCCGAGTTCCTCGCCTTCGTCGAGGACACCGTGCCGGCCTACGCCGCCGACAAGGTCGCCAGCGGCCAGTGGCGAGAAGACGAGGCGCTCGCGCTGTCGCGCCGCGAACTCGCCGCGCTGCTGCCGCAGGGCCTTGCCACACCCGGCCACCACCTCTACACGCTGCGCGAGACGGCGGGCGGTGAGGTGGTCGGCCGCATCTGGGTCGCCGAGCAGCAGCGCACCGGCAGCAAGGTCGCCTACGTCTACGACGTTGCGATCCTCGCCGCGCACCGCCGCAAGGGGCACGCGAAGCGCGCGTTCGAGGCGATCGAGCGCGAGGCGCGCGCGCAGGGCATCGAAGGCATCGCGCTGCACGTCTTCGGCCACAACCGCGGCGCGCAGGCGCTCTACGGAAGCCTCGGCTACCGGCCGACGAACATCCACATGTTCAAGGATCTCGCCGCCGCGAAGCGATGAACGCCGAGATTGACCGCGCGCGCCGGCTCGCCGCCGTCAAGTTGCTGCACACGATCGCGTGGGTGTTCTTCGCCGGCTGCATCGTCGCGCTGCCGTGGGCGGTGTGGCGCGGCGAGATGCGCGTCGCGGCGTGGCTCGCGGCGATCGTGATGGTCGAGGTCGCGATCCTTGCGCTCAACCGCTTCGTGTGTCCGCTGACCCCGATCGCCGCGCGCTACACCGACCAGCGCCAGCCGAACTTCGACATCTACCTGCCCGAATGGCTCGCCCGCTACAACAAGCGCATCTTCGGCACGCTCTACGTCGCCGGCCTGGCGTACCTCGCGTGGCGGGTGTGGCGCGGCTGAAGCATGCGACACCGGCGCGGAGCATCTGCTCGCGGCCGGCGCCCCGCCTGATGGATCAGCGCCTGCGGCGCTGTAGGGAGATCAGCGCCTGCGGCGCTGAAGCGCACCGAGCGCCGCCACTCCCGCGAGGGCAAGCATCCACGTCGACGGCTCCGGAACCAGGTTCATGATCCCGGCCTCGAGGTAGGGCGTCGGCGGCAGGTTCGGGTCTCCCAGCAATCGCACCAGCGCGTTGCCGCTACCGGTCATTCCTGCGTAGGCGCCGGTGCCTGCGGTGACGAGGTAGCTCAGTTCGAATCCGGGGCCGCCCGCTTCCGGGGCTGCAGCGGTCGTGAGCGTGCCGCTCAGTGAATCGGACCCGAGACTGAAAGCGAAGCTTCCGGCGCCGGTCTTCGTCACGAGATTGAAGAGGAAGCTCGACGCCAGATCCCAGACGCCGGGGCCCGGCAGGTCATAGGCGGTATTGATCACCATCAGCGGCAGATTGCCGTCGCCGTCCGGGGGCCCGATCGGAGTCACTTCGCCCGAGCCCGTGAACGTGAAAGTCAGGGCCGACGCCGCCGAGCACAGCACGAAGCAGACGCCGCCCACCGCGAGTTGAACGAAGCGAGCCCAAGTCCTGCAAGAAGCGGTTGCGTTCATGTGAATCTCTCCACTTGGCCGTTGAATGGGCAATCAAGCGGCGCTGTACGAAGCGCCCAACTTGATTCTTCTACGCAATGACCGGCTGCGCTTCCCTAGAGTTAGGGAGAGATGAGCACGGATCGGATCGGCACTGCCGCGCGCTCGCCGCGCGACCGCGCGTGGCCTTACCGCAACCCGAGCTGCGGGGGTTCGGGTTGCTTGCGAGCGTGCTGCGTGCGCGGCGGCGAACCCGGCATCCTCAAGCTGCGGGCCGCAATTGCCGAAATCGCATCAGGTTCCACTCGCCGCCGGTTCTTGCCGGCCAGACATCATGCTGTCTGCACTGCCCTGGCTCGCCGCCACGTTCGTCGCCGCAACCTGCGCCTGGTTCGCCGCGGGCTGGTTCTTCGGGAGAAGGATCGCCGCGCTGCAGGCGCAGATCAAGGCCGTCAAGCAGACCGCCGCCGAGCACGCCAACCAGGCGCGGCGCCAGATCGCGCAGTTGCAGGCCGAGATCGAGTCGCGCAAGGCGGCCATGGCGCCGCCGCGACGCGCGGCCGACGCCGCGCCGCGCGTCGCGCAGGGGCAGGTGCAGGCGGCCGTGGCCGCGAAGAACAAGCCGGTGACGAGCTTCGTCGCCGACGCCGACCTCGTCGCGCCGGCCGGCTTCGCCCATACGACGATCGTTCCGCGCGACGGCTTCGCCTCGACCGAGGTAATGGCCTGAGCGGCGCAACGGCGGTACCGGCGGCGCTGCGCGCTCAGCCGATCGCGCGCCGGCGCACGCAGTCGATGTAGGCCTCGCCGTCGGGCGGCAGGCCGCTGCGCTGCGAGTTCCACATCATCTCGCCGAGGCACTCCATCACCTCGTGCTGCGCCGCATGCGCCGAGCCGCGGCGCGCGGCGAGCAGTTCGAAGGCCTGACGGATGCCGTGGGGCTGGTCGATGCTGACCTGCTCGCTGATCGACAGGTGCATCGCGAGGTGCAGGAACGGGTTCGTGCGGCCGGCCTCGACGCTGTAGCTCGCCGCGAGCGCGGCGTCGACGTCGGCGAGGTCGGCACGGTACTCGGGATGCTCGGCTATCCACTGCGCGGCAAGCGCCTCGAGCGCGGTGAGCGGCCGGCCGTCGCGCAGCTTGGCCGCGGTGTCGCAGAAGAAGCGCCGGACGTCGTGCTGCGAGGGTGCGAACATCGGACAATTCTCGCTCGCTCTCGATGGCCACGGCCGCGCGAAGTCGCGTTCATCGCCGCGACGCTCGCCGGCGCACAGCATGTGGCGAGAACCGGATGGATTCGAGCCGCGGCTATGTGTCTAGGCGTCGTCCCGCATCATCGGCAATGCCGCTAACGCGAAGTACCCCGGGGGCAACCTGTCAAGCGGTAGCGGCGTCCTTCGCATAGCGTGTATGCTGACCACAGCACCGCACTACACCTGCGCAACCTGGACTTGCAGTGACCAGCATCGACGATTCGATTTGGTGGCTCGACATGGACTTTGCCGATCGGCCGGCAGCGCTGTGCAATGAGTGCGGCCTCACCCGGCAGGCGCTGACTGATGTGGTGCAGGTGCCTCTGACCCCGATCGAACGCGAGGCGACGGGCGAGCGCCTGTCCCTGCCGGACGTGATTCGGCAGCTGAACATCGCGCTGAGCGTCGCAACGGACAAACGGGTTGCGGAGAACGGTGAACGCGATCCCGACGATGACCCGCGACCGCGGTTCGAGGCCATCGGCCAGTTCTTGGACATAGACAGCGAATTCGCCGGCGGGCAGCGCGAAGGGCCGGTTCTCGAGCAACGGGCCAAGCGGGCGGCGTGTGTCGCAACGCCTGAGCTGCTGGCGCCGGCAGGCAAGGCAGCGGGCAATCGTGCCGCGGCGCGGGCATGATCGGAGCGACCAAGGAGTGACAGCGATGGCGGAGCTGGTGGTGAAGCTGCCCGACGAACTGGCGCAGCGCGCGAGGAGCGCGGGACTGCTGACAGACAGCGCGATTCAGCGGCTACTCGAGGAAGCGATGCGGCGCGAGGCGGGGCGCAGGCTCATGCAAGTGGCCGAGCACATCCACGCGGCGAACATCCTGCCGATGAGCGACGAGGCGATCGTCGCCGAAGTCAAGGCCGCGCGCGCCGAGCAGAGGGGGCGTGGGGCCGGTCAGGCGCAAGGCTCGAATCGGCGACTACCGAAAAAATCGTGAGGCTGGTCCTCGATACGAACGTCGTCGTTTCGGCGCTCGTGTGGGGCGGCGTGCCTTACAAGCTGATCGAGGCGGCCGCGGCCGGCGACATAGAACTCGTCACCTCACCGGCGCTGCTGGCCGAGTTGCGCAGCGTGCTTGGTCGCGAGCATCTGGCTTCGCGTCTGGCGCGGCAGCGCTCCAACGTCGAGCAGGCCATCGACTTGTTTGCAGAGCTGGCGATCATGGTTTCGCCGCTCGCAACGCCGCGCGTCGTCCCCGGCGATGTCGATGACGATCACGTCATTGCCGCCGCCGTCGCCGGCAGCGCCGAGGTTGTCGTCTCCGGGGACCGGCATCTGATGGCGATTGGCAGCCATCAGGGCATCGCCATCGTCAACGCGATCGAGGCGGTCCGGCACATCGAAGCGGCGCGAAGCAAGACGTGACGGCTCGGTCCCGACCGACCGTCGATCACCGCTGACAGCACGCCGCGCCTCGCTTGATTACCGTCATCACCGATCCTTGGTTCTACGCCGCCGCGGTGCCGGCGGTGCTGCTCATGGGGCTTTCCAAGAGCGGCTTCGCGAGCGGCTTCGGTTCGCTCGCGGTGCCGATCATGGCGCTTTCGATCCCGGTGCCGCAGGCGGCGGCGATCATGCTGCCGCTGCTCATGATCATGGACGGCGCCGGGCTGCAAAAGCTGTGGCGCGACCGCGACCCCGCGATGCTGCGCCAACTGCTGCCGGCCGGGCTCATCGGCACGCTCGTCGGCACGCTGCTCTTCGGCCGCTTCACGCCGGCAATGCTGGCCGGTGTCGTCGGCGCGCTGACGCTGCTCTTCCTGGCCCAGCGCTTGCTCTTTCCGCCGCGCACCGACGCGCCAGCGCCGCGGCGCGCCGTCGGCTTCGCCTGTGCCGTCGCGTCGGGCTTCACGAGCTTCGTCGCGCATGCCGGCAGCCCGCCGATCAACGCCTACCTGCTGCCGCTGCGCATGCCGCCGCTCGCCTACGCCGGCACGATGGCGGTGTTCTTCGCCGCGATCAACGCGTCGAAGTGGATTCCGTACGCATGGCTCGGCCTGATCGACCTGCGCAACATGGAGACCGCCCTTGTGCTGGCGCCGCTCGCGCCGATTGGCGTCTGGCTCGGCGTCTACCTGACGCGCCACATCCGGCCCGACTGGTTCTACCGCCTCGCCTACACCGGCATGTTCCTCACCGGCGTCAAGCTGCTGTGGGACGGGCTGCGGTGATCGGGTCTCGGCCCGGTGCTCAACCGTCCTTCGGCGGCTCGTCGCTCCAGCCTTCGCGCCGGCCTTGGCGGCGGCGGTCGCGCTCGTGGGTGAAGAGTTCCTCGAGTTGCTGGCGCGCGGCCTTGGCCATCGCGACGAAGCGCGCCTCGTCGCGCATGTGCGGCAGGATTTCCTCGAGCTGGCGGATCGTGTGGCGCCGAAAGTGCATCGCGATGCCGCGCGCATGGTGCGGCTGCCAGCCGAGCAGTTCGAGCGTGCTGCGCGCGCTCATCAGCGACGAGTCGAGCGTCTCGCGCTCGATCAGGCGCACGCCGATCTCGCGCAGCCGCAGGTAGTGCTGAACGTTGCGCGCGCGGGCGACGATCGCGAGTTGCGGGAAATGCTCCAGCACGAGCGCGGCTGCCTTCAGGCTTTGCTCGACGTCGTCGATCGCGAGCACGAGCACGCGCGCCTGCGCGGCGCCGGCCGTGCGCAGCAGATCGAGGCGCGTCGCGTCGCCATAGAACGCGCGCCAGCCGAACTTGCGCATCGTCTCGATCTGCTCGGCGTCGTGGTCGAGCACGGTCGGTGCGATGCCGTTGGCGTAGAGCATGCGGGCGACGATCTGGCCGTAGCGGCCGAGGCCGGCGATGATGACCGGCGCGCTCTGCGGCTCGCTCAGCTCGGGCAGTGCTGACCTCGCGCGCGCGACGCGGGCCGGCCACCAGCGATCGACGGCGGCGAGCAGCAGCGGCGTCAGCAGCATCGAGATCGCGACCGCGGCGACGAGCAGCGAGCCGGCGGCCGGCGCGATCACCTGCGCGTGGGTCGCGGTCTGGAAGACGACGAAGCCGAACTCGCCGCCTTGCGCGAGCAGGATGACGAACACCGGGCGCTCCTGCAGCGGCAGGCGCATCAGCGCCGCCATTGCCCACAGCACGGCCGCCTTGACGAGCAGGAAGCCGGCGACGATGAGGGCGATCGCGAGCGGCTCGCGCAGCACGACGCCGAAGTCGATCGACATGCCGACGGCGATGAAGAAGAGGCCGAGCAGCAGGCCCTTGAACGGTTCGATGTCGGTCTCGAGCTCGCGCCGGTATTCGCTCTCGGCGAGCAGCACGCCGGCGAGGAAGGCGCCGAGCGCCATCGACAGCCCCACCGACTGCATCAGCGCGGCGGTCGCGACGACCAGCAGCAGCGATGCGGCGGTGAAGATCTCGGGCGTCTTGCTGCGCGCGATCCAGCGCAGCGCGGGGCGCAGCAGCAAGCGCCCGCCGAGCACGATTGCGGCGACGACGCCGACCGCCTTCGCGGCGCCCGCCCAGCCGCCCTGCGCATGCGCGCCGGTGGCGGCGAGCAGCGGGACGAGGGCGAGGATCGGGATCGCCGCCACATCCTGCAGCAGCGCGACGGCGAGCACGCTCTGCCCCGAGCTTGTCGCCAGCAGGTTGCGCTCGGCGAGCACCGCAAGGCCGATCGCGGTCGACGACATCGCCAGCCCCAGCGCGCCGACGAGCGCGAGCGGCCAGCCGATGCCCGCGAGCAGCCCGGCGCCGACGAGCAGCGCCGCCGAGCCGAAGAGCTGGACGCTGCCCCAGCCGAAGATCGGCTTCCTGAGCGACCACAGCCGCCTCGGTTCGAGCTCGAGGCCGACGAGGAAAAGCATCAGCACGACGCCGAACTCGGCGAACGACAGAATCTGCTCGGCATCGGTGACGAGCGCGATGCCCCACGGGCCGATCGCGATCCCGGCGACGAGATAGCCGATGATCGCCCCGAGGCCGAGCAGCCGCGCGAGCGGCACCGCGAGCACTGCGGCGGCGAGGTAGACGAGCGCCGAGACGAGCCAGCCGCCGTGTTCCATGCGGATCAATCCTGCGCCGGCCGTGCCTCGGGCGGCACTTCGCACGCAGCCACCGGTTCGAGGTCGGCGATCTCGGGCCAGTGCGGATGGCTCGTCAGGCGCGAGGTGTAAAGCCGCGCGTGTTCGGCGAGTTCGGCATCGCTCACGCGGTGCGCGCCGTGGAGCACGAGCGGTGGCAGGAAGCGCATGCCGCACAGCGCCGCTGTCTGCTCGTAGGGCGGCAGGAAGTCGTCGAAGAAGTGGCGGTTGTAGCCGCCGGGCCGGTACGCCTGCTGCGAGCCGCCGGTGCTCGCCACCAGCCACAGGTCCTTGCCGTTCAGCGCCGTGCCGCCCGGCCCGTAGGCCCAGCCGAAGGCGAGCACCTCGTCGAGCCAGAGCTTCATCAGCGCCGGCATGCCGTACCAGCGGATCGGGTGCTGCCAGACGACGAGCCTGGCCGGCGCGAGCGCCGCCTGCTCGGCGTCGGCGTCGATCACGTAGTCAGGATAGAGCGCATAGAGGTCGCGCAGCGCCACGTGGTGCGTGCCGAGCGCGGCGGCGGCGTCCATCAGCGTGCGGTTGACGTGCGAATCCTCGAGCTGCGGGTGCGCGGCGAGAACGAGGACGTCGGCCATGGCGGGCAAGTATCGCGCGCCTTGCGATCACCGGCCGCCGCCTGTCGTGGCCCGGCACGGCGGCGGCTACCATTGCGGAAAAGAACGCGAGGAGACCCCGATGCCGGTGATCGTCGTCGCCAACCCCAAGGGCGGGGTCGGCAAGAGCACGTTGGCGACCAATCTGGCGGGCCACCTGGCCCGCCGCGGCCATGCGGTGATGCTGGGCGACATCGACCGCCAGCAGTCGACGCGCGGCTGGCTCGCGCTGCGCCCCGGCGGGCTGCCGCCGATCGCCAGCTGGGAGGTCGGGCATGACGATGTCGCGCGCCCGCCCAAGGGCACGACGCACGCGGTGCTCGACACGCCCGCCGGGCTGCACGGCAAGCGGCTCGACGCCGTGATGAAGTTCGCCGACACCGTGCTCGTGCCGCTGCAGCCGAGCCTGTTCGACATCCGCGCGACGCACGATTTCGTGCGCGCGCTGCAGGCGCACAAGCGAAGCGACGGCGTGCGCCTCGGGCTCGTCGGCATGCGCGTGCGCGACCACACGATCGCCGCCGAGCAGTTGCGCATCTTCCTCGACCAGCTCGGCGTGCCGGTCGTCGGCTTCCTGCGCGATACGCAGAACTACGTTCATCTGGCGGCGCGCGGGCTGACGCTGTGGGACGTCGCGCCCAGCCGCGTCGAGCGCGACCTCGCGCAGTGGCAGCCGATACTCGACTGGATCGCCGCATAGCGAACCCGCGAATCACGAAAGGACCCTCATGCGAAGCTTCGAAAAACTCGCCGACCTCGAGCCGCTCGTCGGCCAGCACATCGCCGACAGCGACTGGATCACGATCGACCAACAGCGCATCGACCTCTTCGCCGACGCCACCGGCGACCACCAGTGGATCCACGTCGACCCGGTGCGCGCCGCGGCAGGGCCGTTTCGCACGACGGTCGCGCACGGTTTCCTGACGCTTTCGATGCTGCCCGAGATGGGCGCCAACGCGATGGCGTTTCGCGACGTGCGCATGGGCGTCAACTACGGCCTGAACCGCGTGCGCTTCACATCGCCGGTGCCGGTCGGCAGCCGGGTGCGCGGGCGCTTCAAGCTGCTCGAGTACAAGCCGATCGAAGGCGGCGCGCAGGTCACGTTCGAGGCGACGATCGAGCGCGAGGGCACCGATAAGCCGGCGTGTGTTGCCGAAGCGGTGTCGAGGCGCTATGTTTGAGCCCTGATCATGAAAGTCCTTCTCGTCGATGACCATCCGCTGATCCGATCCGCGCTGCAGTCGGTGATCCAGGGGCTGGGCGACGACGTGAGCGTGATCGGCGCCGGCAGCGCGCAGCAGGCGCGCGACACGCTGCGCGCCGAAAGCGACTTCGACCTGCTGCTGCTCGACCTGCAGCTCGGCGATGCCAATGGCTTCGACCTGCTCGTCGAGTTGCGCGCGGCGTATCCGTCGCTGCCGGTCGTCGTCGTCTCGGCGTCGGACCGCACGAGCGACGTGATCCGCGCGATCGACCTCGGCGCAATGGGCTTCGTCCCCAAGCGCGCGAGCAACGACACGCTGTTCGAGGCGCTTCGGCTCGTGATGCAGGGCGGCATCTACGTGCCGCCGATGACGCTCGGCTCGGAGAGCCCGGACAGCAACAAGCTCGAGGGCGATACCGCGCCGGGCTTTCTCGCCGTTGTTCGCGAGCAGGCCGACGAGCCGGCGGCGCCGTCGCTCGCGGCGATCGGCCTCACGCCGCGCCAGACGGATGTGCTCGGCCTCCTGCTGCAGGGCAAGCCGAACAAGCTGATTGCGCGCGAGCTGAACCTGTCGGTCGAGACGGTGAAGGACCACGTCGCCGCCGTTCTGCGCGCGCTCAACGTCAGTTCGCGCACGCAGGCAGTGCTCGCGGTCGGCCAGTTGACGCGCGAGCAGGGCGAAGGCCAGCCGCCGCCGTGGCGGCCGAGCACGCTGCGCTGACGCCGCGCGCCGTGCCGGCCGACGCCACGCTCGCCGCACCCGCCGTCCTTGGCGCGGCGCC
>JBDHSE010000033.1:0-14708 GCA_039807955.1 Ideonella sp.
CCAGCACCGGCGCCGGCGCGCCGGCCGCCCCGGCGACGGCGGTCGTGCCGCTGCCGGTGACCGGTACGACGACCGGCAGCCAGCCGCGCACGCTGCTGCAGGACGTGACCGGGCAGGGCACGGACAGCAACGCGCCGCGCCTGCCGACGACGCTGTTCGACGACCTCAACTGGGACTATGCCGTCATCGAGCGCCTCAACCCCGCGGACCTGAGCACGCAGATCATCCCGTTCAATCTCGGCAAGGTCGTTCTGCAGCACGATCAGGCGGCGAACGTCGAGCTGCGGCCGGGCGACGTCGTCAGCATCTTCGGCCAGAAGGACTTCCGGGTGCCGGTCGCGCGCCAGAACCGGCTCGTCTCGCTCGAAGGCGAGGTCGGCACGCCGGGCGTCTACCAGTTGCTGCCGGGCGAGACGATGCGCCAGCTGATCACGCGCGCCGGCGGCTTCACGCCGCAGGCCTATGTCTACGGCCTCGAGTTCTCGCGCGAGGCGACGCGCAAGCGCCAGGCCGAGAACCTCGCCGCCGCAATGTCGCGCCTGCAGACGCTCGCCGCGACGCAGACCGCGCGCGAGGCGGCCAACCAGCGCGACGTGCCCAACGCGGCGTCGGCGGTCGACGCGAGTTCCGCCGCGACGCGCGCGCAGATCCTGCGTCTGTCGCAGGTGCAGCCCAACGGCCGCATCGCGCTCGAGCTGACGCCCGACGTGAGTTCGATCGACGCGCTGCCCGACATCCCGCTCGAGAACGCCGACCGCATCGTCGTGCCGCCGCGGCCCGGCTTCGTCACCGTTGTCGGCGCGGTCGCCAACAACAACGCCTTCCTCTGGCGCGAGAACCGCACCGCGGGCGACTACCTGCGCATCGCCGGCCCCGACGAGGCAGCCGACACGAGCACGATGTTCATCCTGCGCGCCGACGGCACCGTCCAGAGCCCGGGTGAGAGCCGCGGCATCTTCGGCCGCACGACGGTCGACGGCGTCATCATGCATCCGGGCGACGCGCTGATCGTGCCGAACCAGCTCGACTTCGAGACCTGGGGCCGCGCGTTCACGCGCAACATGAAGGACTGGACGCAGATCCTCGCCAACTTCGGCCTCGGCGTCGCCGCGATCCACAGCCTGACCGACTGAGCGCCCCCAGGGCCCGGCCAACCCCGGCCCGCCCCCGTGGGGGGTCAAGCAAAGTGGCAAAGCCACATTTGCACGAGAGCGGCCGGCGCATCCGGCGCAGCGCTACGCACTGGCACCGGCCAGCACGCGCGCGAAGACGCCGGTGTCGACATTGCCGCCGGTGAGTGCAAGCCCAGTCTTGTCCAACGAGGTATGAGCCTGGAGCCGGGGTCACGATTCCAACGAGGAATGAGCCTGGAGGGGCTCGGGAGGGGCGGCTGAGCGGCTGACGGGCAGCCCGCCGGCGAGGCGCGTCGATCATCGAATCGATGGTGATCGACATGAACGAGAGTCAGGTGCGCACCGTGCAGCAGGTGCGCCAGGTGCTGGCGGGGACGCAGGCGCTGGAGTTTCGAGGCGCCGACGATGACGAGGGCCGCTACCGGTGGATCGATGCGGTATTGCGGCGGCTGGACTACCGCGTGCTGCGCCGCGCCGAGCGCGGGGCGGTGCTGGCGTACCTGCAGCGTTTGAGCGGCTACAGCCGCGCGCAGGTGACGCGGCTGGTGTCGCGCTGGGTGGCGGGCCAGCCGCTGGCGAAGAACTACCGTGCTCCCGAGCGCGCCTTCGCGCGGCGCTACACCGCCGCCGACATCGCGCTGCTGGCCGCGGTGGACCGCGCCATGGGCACGCTGTCGGGGCCGGCCACGGCGTGCGTGCTGCGCCGCCAGCGCGATGTCTTCGGCGACGCGCGCTTCGAGCGGCTGGGCTCGATCTCGGTGGCGCACCTGTACAACCTGCGCAAGGCCGCCGGCTACCGCGAGCAGCGTGTGGTGGTGACCATGACGCGCGCCGGCAAGGCGGCGGCGATCGGCGTGCGCAAGGCACCGGCGCCCGAGGGCCGCCCGGGCTTCATCCGCATCGACAGCGTGCACCAGGGCGATCACGACGGCATCAAGGGCCTGTACCACATCAACGCCGTCGACTGCGTCACCCAGTGGGAGGTCGTCGCCTCGGTGCAGACGATCTCCGAGGTGCACCTGCTGCCCGTGATCGAGCAGATGCTCGGGCAGTTCCCCTTCGAGATTCTCGGCTTCCACGCCGACAACGGCAGCGAGTACGTCAACCACCGCGTGGCTCGGCTGCTCGAGAAGCTGCGCATCGAGTTCACGCGCAGCCGAGCGCGCCGCAGCAACGACAACGGCTTGGAGGAGACCAAGAACGGCGCGGTGGTGCGCAAGGTCTTCGGCTACGGACACATCCCGCAGCGCCACGCCAGCCGGTTCAACACGTTTTGCGTCGAGTACCTCAACCCGTTCCTGAACCTGCACCGTCCGTGCCTGTTCGCCACCGAGCTGCCCGATGCGAACAAGGCCGGGCGCATCAGGCGCGTGTACCGGCCACGCGACGTGATGACGCCGCTGGACAAGCTGGCGAGCCTGCCCGAGGCCGGAAAGTACCTGCGCGAGGGCATCACGCTCGAACACCTGCACCAGCTCGCCCGCGCGCTGAGCGATATCCAAGCGGCCGAGGAACTCAACGAGGCCCGTGCGGCGCTGTTCAGGCGCGTGCCGGCGCGTACATGACAACGCCCCAAGTCATCGGCCGGCGCGGGGCCGGGCGCTGCGCGCCCGGCAAGGCTGCTGGACAAGTGGACGATGCGCCTGGCGGCGCACCGGGCACGGCCCGTGGACAACGCACGCGTTGCCCACCGCCCGCGCCCTTCGCCCACTTGCCCACAGCCTCCCACCACTGTCGGCAAACCTCAGCAATACACTGGCCGCCTCTACAACGGATCGACTCGCTTCGCCTCGTCGATCTCAGGCTGCTCCAGGCTCATACCTGAATTGGAAAAGACTAGCCCGATGCTCTGGCCCGCCCAGCGGTCGCGCTGCTGCAGCGCGCCGGCCAGCGCCGCCGCGCCGGCGCCTTCGGCGACGTTGTGCGTCGCGGCGAACAGCGTGCGCATCGCCTGCGCGACCTCGTCGTCGCTGACGGCGATCACGGCGTCGACCTCGCGCAGGATCAGCTCGAGCGCGTCGGCGTCCGGCACGCGGCACGCCATGCCGTCGGCGAGCCGGGTCGTGACCGGCGCCTCGACCGCATGGCCGGCGCGAAAGCTCTCCAGATACGCCGTCGCGTGCGCCGAGACGACGCCGACGATGCGCGCCTTCGCGCCCGTCGCCGCGCGCGCGCAGACGCAGGCGCAGACGCCCGAGCCCTGGCCGATCGGCACGAGGACGGCGGCCGGCGGATCTTCGGCGGTCGCTTCGAAGAACTCCATCCAGTAGCTCGTGACGCCGCGCACCAGGTCGCGGTGAAAGCTCGGCACCATGTGCAGCCCGCGCTCGGCGGCGAGGTGCGCGGCGTGTTCGCGCGCCTGCTGGAAATCATCGCCGTGCTCGACGAGCGTCGCGCCGAGCGCGCGCATCGCGGCGTTCTTCTCGACCGAGTTGCCGTGCGGCACGACGATCGTGCAACCGAGGCCGTGGCGCGCCGCAGCAAGCGCGATCGACTGGCCGTGGTTGCCGCGCGTCGCGCTGACGACGCCGCGCACGCGGGGCTCGCGCCGCGCGAGTTCGTGCAAGTAGACCGCGCCGCCGCGCAGCTTGAACGCGCCGACGCGGGTGTGGTTCTCGTGCTTGACCCAGGCCCGCGCGCCGAGTGCGGCATCGAGCAACGGCCAGCGCAGCGTAGGCGTCGGCGCCTGCACCTCGGCGACGATGGCGCGCGCGGTTGCGATCTCTTGCGGTTCGAGCAGTTGCATGGTCGGCTTTCGTATCGGTTGTTGCACCGCGGTTGGCGCGATCCATCGCGAATGAAGCGGTGACGCGGATGACGGGTGTCGGCGAAGGCGGCAGCGCGTCACGGCGATTGACCCTCACCCCGACCCTCTCCCGCGCGCGGGAGAGGGAGCAAGGAATCCCTCCTCGGGGAGAGGGATGGGGTGAGGGGGCGGTGCCACACGGTCCGACGCCGAATGGGCTGTTCGGCCTGTGGTTCCATCTCATGCATGCGCATCGATCCGCACCCGGTCGCGCGGCGTGTCGAGTTCGATGCCGAATTCAGCTGCCGTGGGGTCGCTCGTGTAGCGCACGCCTTCGATGCCGAGCGCATCGCGCGCGGCGCGCAGCGGCGATCCTTCCGGCGCGCGCAGCGTGATCGACGCGAGCGTCGCGCCGCTCGCGGCGAGCGAATCGGCAGGATGCACCTCGCCCCATTCGATCAGCGTCGGCAGCGCGCCGCCGAACAAGCGCGCGCCGTCGTCGCGCACCGCGATGCGCCAGCGCAGTTCGCCTTGCGGCGTCATGCGCGACGCCGGCAGCACCCGCCCGCCGTCGAGCCCCTGCGCGGCAAGCGCCGCCAGCGCGGCGTCGAGATCGGCGACGCGCGCGACCCAGGCGACGAGCTGCGGGCCGCTGTCGATCGCCGCCTGCAGCGCCGGATCATCGAGGCCGAACCAGCGCGCGCGGCCGGGCGGCGGCGCGTCGGCGTCGATCGCGATGATCTCGAAGTAGGCGCGCGCGAACGCCGCCGTCGCGACGCTGAAGACGCGGTTGTGCGTGCTCATCAGCGGGTGGCGGCCGCCCGAGGCCGGTGTGACGCCGAGCGTTGCCGCGCACCATGCGGCGCCGTCTTCCAACGTGCGCGCGGCGACGACGAGATGGTCGAGCGCCGCACCTTGCGTCGCGCGCGGATCGTTCATGACAGGGCTCCGGGTCGAAGCGCGGGCCGCGATACCGGCATGCGCTTGCCGATGAAGACGGTCGCGATGACCGCGATCGAGAACGCGACCGTTGCCGCTTCGAGTTGCTCGCCGAGGATCGGCACCGCGAACAGCAGCGACAGGAACGGTTGCACGAGTTGCACCTGGCTCACGCGCACCATCCCGCCGAGGGCGAGGCCGCGGTACCAGGCGAAGAAGCCGATCCACATCGAAAAGAGTGTGACGTAGGCGAAGCCGGCCCAGGCGCTGACCCGAACGCCGCCCGCCGGCCAGCTCGCGAGCATCAGCGGCAGCGTGACGGGCAGGCTCAGCACGAGCACCCAGCAGATCACGAACTCGGCCGGCTGGCTCGCCGCGAGCCGCGCACCGGCAACGTACGCGATCGCGGCGCTGGCGACGGCAACGGCGAGCAGGCCGTCGGCCGCGCTGAGGCGCCCCCCGCCCTGGTGCGCGGCGAAGGCGACGACGAGCGCGCAGCCGCCGACGGCGCACGCCCAGAAGCCGGCCGACGGCCGCTGGCGCAGGTAGATCGCGGCGGCGAGCGCTGTCGCCAGCGGCATCACGCCGGTGACGACGGCGGCGTGGATCGATTCGACATCGCGCAGCGCAAGGCCGAGAAAGAGCGGATAGCCGATCACCGTGCCGGCGGCGCTCACCGCATACGTCAGCCACTCGTCGCGCCGCGGCCGCCGCGCGTGGGCGGCGGCGAGCACGACGATGCTGAGCAGCCCCGCCATCGCGGCGCGCCCGGCGCTGACGAACAGCGGCGAGAGCTGCGGGTCGCTTGCCGCGCCGACCGCCAGCCGCGTCATCGGCAGCGTCAGCGCGAAGATGACGACGCCGACGAGGCCGAGCCACATGCCGCGCGCTTCACTGCTCATCGCGACGAGTGTAGGGCGGCGTAACAAACCCGGCCGCGAACGCTGTGCACTGTTGCAAACCCTGCACACCGCTGGCGCGCCGAAGTGTGAGAATCGATCCGACAGCCGTGGATGAATTCGCTGCACCCGGGCGGGCGCGCAGGCTTCGTTCACCGGCTCTCGATCCACCGATGCAGGCAGACATGCCGGAATTCGAGCCCACGATCCCCTTCGGCCAACCCGAGCTGATGCGCGCGAGCGGCTTCACGCGCTATCTCGACGAACTGGCGCGCGAAGCGCCCGAAGGCGCGCCGTCCACACGGCTGTCGTCGCTCAGCCCGTCGCTGACGCAGGACCTGATGCGCTTCGAGCAGGGCGGGCGCGAACCGGACCTGCTCGAAGTCCTCGCCGCCTGCGTGCGCCATGCGCGCAGCGTCACGATCCACCTGCGCTGCGGCGAGAGCGTGCTGCCGCTGTCGGCGTTCCCGCTCGAGCGCGTCGCCCATTGCGCACTCGACCTGCCGGCGCTGATCGACCTGCAGCGCGAGCCGCTGCCGATATTGCAGGTCGAGCCGGCGGTGCTGCGCGCGCCGGGCGACGCGCAGACGGCGCTCGTCGGCGATCCGCGGATGTACCAGCCGCTCGCACCGCTGCTGTGGGCCGTCGCGCTGCACGGCGCGCGAGGCGAGCTGCTGCCCGAACTCGGCGGCGCTGCCGTCTACCGCCTTGCGCCGACATTCGATCGCGCCGCGCTCGGCGTCCACGGCCCGCTCGGCGCGGCCGTCGAGCGGCTGCGCCACGACGTCGCGAGCCAGCGTGACATCGCCGGCTGGCCCGAGATGAACAACGAGCGTGCGAACCGCCTGCTCAACGCGCTGTACCTGCAGGCGGGGCTGATCATCAGCCGCTCGCATCCGGCCGCGCTCGGCGACTCGTGGTTTCGCAGCATGCGCGCGACGCAGTGACGCCAGCGCAGTGCGCGGCTGCAGCGTCAGTCGTGCGGCGATGAAATCCTCGCCAGCATGAGCGGCCCCGGGTGGGCTGCCAACAGCGCCGCGGCCATTGCCGCCAGCGTGTCGCCCTTGAAATGCACGTCGGCGACCCGCACGTCATAGCGTGAAGTAAGCGCGCGGTACTGCGCGCTCCGCATTGCGCCGTCGGCGGCGAGGCCGGGGACGGGGGCGACAGTCGGCATCGAACGCATTGTCGCTTCCGGGGTCGGACCCGCATCCCGCGCCACGACGTGCGATCCACGACAATTGCAACATGACCGAACTGCTTCTGATCCGCCACGGCGAGACCGACTGGAACGTCGAGGGGCGCTTCCAGGGCCAGATCGACGTGCCGCTCAACGCGTTCGGCGAGCGCCAGGCGGCGCGCATGGCCACGCGGCTGGCGCACGAAGGCGTCGACGTGCTCTATTGCAGCGACCTGCTGCGCACGCGCCAGACCGCCGCACCCGCCGAGCGCGTGCTCGGCCTGACGGCGGCGCCCGACGCGGGGCTGCGCGAGCAGCACTTCGGCGTCCTCGAAGGCTTGAGCTTCGACGAGGTGCGCGCCCGCCATCCGGACGAGCTCGCGGCGTGGATGCTGCACGACCCCGACTACACGCTGCCCGACGGCGAGAGCGTGCGGCGCTTCCACGCGCGCGTCGTCGCCGCGCTGAACGCCTTGGCTGCGCGCCACGCCGGCCAGCGCCTCGCCGTCGTCACCCACGGCGGCGTGCTCGACATGCTCTACCGCACCGCGCACGGCCTGCCGCTCGACGGCAACCGCCAGTGCGAGATCCCGAACGCCGGCATCAACCGCCTGCGCGCGCAGGGCGACCGCCTCGAGATCGTCAGCTGGGCCGACGACGCACACCTGGCCGGCCTGTCGCGCTGACACGGCCTGCCCCGCCGCAGGGGCCAGCGCGCGGCGGCATGTAGCTTGCGACGCATCGCGCTATGGTTGACCGACTCTCTCGACCGGCTTTCGAATGATCTCGCTTGGCAAACGCGCCCAGGGCCTGCGCCTCGAGCGCATCCAGGACTCGCCGCTGTGGGCGGGCGACGGCTTTCGCAACGTCTACCCGATCGCGCCCGGCCTGCAGGATGCGAGCGTGCCGCGGCCGACGCTTTCCGAGTTCCTGCGTGGCGGCAACCGGCGTGTGCCGCGCGGGCCGCTGCCGGCGCTCGACCCGCGCGCGGCCTGGGCACGGCCGGCGGCGACCGGGCTGCGCGCAACGTGGCTCGGCCACTCGACGGTGCTGCTCGAGATCGACGGCTGGCGCGTGCTGACCGATCCGGTGTGGGGCGCGCGTGCGTCGCCGACGCGCCTCGCCGGGCCCAAGCGCTTCCAGCCGGTGCCAGTGCGGCTTGCGGCGCTGCCGGCGATCGACCTCGTCGTGATCTCGCACGACCACTACGACCATCTCGACTACCCGACGATACGCAAGCTCGCGGCAACCGGCGTGCCGTTCGTCACGCCGCTCGGCGTCGGTGCGCATCTCGAGGCCTGGGGTGTCGAGCCGCACCGGATCACTGAGCTCGACTGGTGGGAGACGCACCGCGTGGCGGAAACCGGCTTGACAGTGACGACGGCACCGTCGCAGCACTTCTCGGGCCGCGCGCTGAAGGACCGCAACGCGACGCTGTGGTCGTCGCTCGTCATCCGCGGCCCGCGCCACGCGGTGTTCTTCAGCGGCGACACTGGGCTCACGCCGCAGTACGCCGAGATCCGCGACCGGCTCGGACCGTTCGACCTCGTGATGCTCGAAGTCGGTGCGTTTCATCCATCGTGGGGCCACATCCACCTCGGCCCCGAGAACGCGCTGAAGGCGCACGCGCTGCTCGGCGGCGGCGCCTTCCTGCCGGTGCACTGGGGCACCTTCAGCCTCGCGCTGCACGCCTGGGACGAGCCGGCCGAGACGCTTTACGCGCACGCCGCCGGGTCGGCTGCGCGGCTCGTGATGCCGCGCCTCGGAGAGCCGATCGAGCCGGCGCACGCGCCGCCCCTCGTGCCGTGGTGGCGCGGCGTCGACGATGCCTCGTGCCGCACGCTGCGCAAGGCTCGCGCGGCCGAGCCGCCCGCGCCCGCCGCGCTGCCGGCTACGCTGCCGGCGGCGATGCCCTGGCCGCCGGATTGACACCCGGCGCGCCGCTTCGAACGACAATCGCCGTTCCGTTCGCAAGGACGCTTCGTTGAACCCGCCGTTGAAACCCGCCCATCCCGCCGCCGCCGAACACAGCGTGCCCTGGTTCTGGCCGCTCGCCTCGACGATCGAGCTGGCCGAAATCGGCGCCCGCCAGTTCGACGACAACCTGAAGTTCGTCGCCGCGGCGAGCACGATCGCGGCGCCGCCGCCGCCCGAGTGGGCGACCAAGAATCGCATCGCCGCCGACCTCGACGTCATGCGGCTGCGCGACTTCTCGGCCGCCGGCGCGACCGGCACGCCGGTGCTCGTCGATGCACCGTACGCCGGCCACAGCTCGACGATCGCCGATTTCGCGAAGGGCCAGAGCCTCGTCGAGACGCTGCTCGCGAGCGGCCTTTCGCGCGTGCTGTGCACCGACTGGAAGTCGGCGACGCCGGAGATGAAGAACTACGACATCGACAAGTACCTCGCCGGCATCAACGTCGTCGTCGACGACCTCGGCGGCGCGGTGCACCTCGTCGGCCTGTGCCAGGGCGGCTGGATGAGCACGATGTTCGCGGCGCGCTTCCCGCACAAGGTCAAGAGCCTCGTGCTGGCCGGCGCGCCGATCGACACCGACGCCGGCAACGGCCCGATCAAGAAGATGGCGCACCAGTTGCCGCTGCGCTTTTACGAGCAACTCGTCGCCGCCGGCGGCGGGCGCATGCTCGGTCAGGCGATGCTCGCCGGTTGGAAGGACATGCACCCGACGAAGCAGTACGTCGACAAGTACCTCGACCTATACGCCCACATCGAGGACAAGAGCTACGTTAAGCGCACCGAGCGCTTCGAGCGCTGGTACGAGAACCCGGTCGATCTGCCGGGGCGCTACTACCTGCAGGCGATCGATCTGCTGTTCAAAAAGAACCAGCTTGCGAAGGGCGAGTTCGTAGCCCTCGGCCAGAAGCTCGACCTGAAGGCGATCAAGGTGCCGCTCTATCTGCTCGCCGGCGCGGGCGACGACATCACGACGCGCGAGCAGGTCTTCGCCGCCGAGCAGCTCTTCGGCACGGCCGCCGCGCAGGTGACGAAGCAGCTCGTCCCCGGCGGCCACATCGGCCTCTTCATGGGATCGAAGACGCTCGCCGAGGCCTGGCCCGGCATCGCGCGCTGGATCGCGGCGCAGGACGCACCGCCGAAATCGGGCTGAGCTTTGCGGGCGATCCGGCCGGCGTCGATCACCGGCCGCGTTCGCGACAATCGGCTGTCAGCCCGGAATCGTCAGGCCGCGCGCCACCGCCGGGCGCGCGACGAACGCGGCGAGCACGCGGGCGACTTCGGCAAAGTCGCGAAAGCCGACCAGTTCGCCCGCCTCGTAGAAGCCGATCAGGTTGCGCACCCACGGGAAGATCGCGATGTCGGCGATCGTGTAGGCGTCGCCCATCATCCACTGGCGCCCGTAGAGGTGGCGGTCGAGCACGCCCAGCAGGCGCCGCGATTCGGCGACGTAGCGGTCGCGCGGGCGCTTGTCTTCGAAGTCCTTGCCGGCGAACTTGTTGAAGAAGCCGACCTGCCCGAACATCGGGCCGATACCGCCCATCTGGAACATCAGCCACTGCAGCGTCTCGTAGCGCGCGGCAGGGTCGGCCGGCAGGAACGATTCGCGCCCGGCGCGCGCGCACTTGTCGGCCAGGTAGATCAGGATCGCCCCCGATTCGAACAGCCCGAACGGCTTGCCGTCGGGCCCGTCGGGATCGATGATCGCCGGAATCTTGTTGTTCGGATTGAGCGACAGGAACTCCGGCGACAGCTGGTCGTCGTCCTGGAACTCGACGCGATGCGCCTCGTACGGCAGGCCGGTCTCTTCGAGCAGGATCGAGACCTTGACGCCGTTGGGCGTCGGCAACGAGTAGAGCTGGAGGCGGTCGGGGTGCTCGGCCGGCCACTTCTTCGTGATCGGGAATGCGGAGAGATCGGACATTGTTCGAGGCTGGCGCTGCGAAGCAGCGCGTCAGTTGGTGGGCATCGGGAGCGCGATCGCGCATTGCGGACCCGCTGGCCGTAACGGCCGGCCGGCGCGAACCCCATCATAGGCGAGGGTTGCGTCGAGACAGCGGTCAGCCGGCCGCCGATCAGCCGGTCGTGCAATAGAAAGGCAGCCAGGCGTGCAGCCACGCCGCGGCCGGCAGCCACGGCCCGGCGAGTGTCAGCGCGGCGCTCGCGACGAGCGCGCTGCCGGCGACGCGCCGCGCCGCGGGCTTCGCGCTGAAACCGGCGAAGCGCTGGGCGCCGAACGCGGCGAGCGCCATCGCCGGCAGCGTGCCGAGACCGAACGCCGCCATCGTCAGCGCGCTGCGCGCGGCGTCGAGCTGCAGCGTCGCGATCAGCAGCACGGTGTAGACGAAGCCGCACGGCATGAAGCCCCAGACCATGCCGAACGCGAACGCGCGCGGCAGCGTCGCGACCGGCAGCAGCCGGCGCCCGAGCGGCGCGATGCGCAGCCAGACGCGCTGGCCGATGCCGTGCCCAGGGTCGCGCACCCGGCCGAACGCAACGAGCGCGCCCAGCAGCAGCGCGAGCGCGGCGAAGATGCGCAGCACGCGGCGCAGGCTGTCGCCGTCGAGCAGCGCAAGCAGGCCGCCGAACACGCCGCCCAGCAGCAGCCCGGCGAGCGTGTACGACGCGACGCGGCCGAGCTGGTAGCCGATCAAGAGGCGCGGCCGCGGCCGTCCGTCAGCGCCCTTGGCCGTCGCGATGCCGAGCGCGGCCGAGATGCCGCCGCACATCAGCAAGCAGTGTCCGCTCGCGGCCAGCCCGAGCAGCAGCGCGGCGCCGAGCGTCAGCAGCTGGTTCATTCGCGCGTCCCGCCGGGTTTCGGGCCGTCACCCTGCGGCGCCGGATCGTCTTCCAGCGGCAGCAGACCCGGCGTGTTCATGTCCTCGAACTGGTCGTGCTCGACGGCCCAGAAGAACGCAACCCCGGCGCCGATCAGCAGCAGGATCGAGATCGGGATCAGCACGACGAGGATGTTCATGCCAGCCGCCGCGCCGGCAGCGGCGCGGGAGTGGCGTCGGCGGGCGGCGTGTCGCGCCCGATGCGCAGCGCGTTCAAGACGACGACGAGCGAGCTGGCCGACATGCCGATCGCCGCCAGCCACGGCGGCACGAAGCCGAGCGCCGCCAGCGGCACCGCCGACAAGTTGTAGGCGAGCGCCCAACGCTGGTTCTGGCGCAGCACGGCGAGCGTCTCGCGCGCGATCGCGCGCGCCGCCGGCAGCGCGCCGAGGTTCGTGCCGTCGAGGATCACGTCGCCCGCCGCCTGCGCCAGCTCGGCGCCCGACGCGAGGGCGACGGCGACATCGGCACCGGCGAGCACCGGCGCGTCGTTGATGCCGTCGCCAACGGCGAGCACGCGCGCGCCGCCGGTTCGCAGCGCGCGCAGTCGGTCGAGCTTCGCCGCCGGGCTCTGGCGCGCGTGCCAGCGTTCGACGCCGAGCCGCGCCGCGACCGGTGCGACCTTCGCTTCGGCGTCGCCGCTCGCGATCTCGACCTCGACGCCGCTTGCGGCCAGCATCTCGAGCGCTTCGCGCGCGCCGGGGCGCAGCCGCTCGTTCAGGCGAAACGCCGCGATCGCGCCGCGTTCATCGGCGAGGATCACGGCGCCGTCGTCACCGTCGTCGGCCCCAAGCGCGAACGCAGGGCTGCCCAGGCGCAGGTGCCGGCCGTCGACGACCGCTTCGAGGCCGCCGCCTTCGACGGTGCGGACCGACTCGGCGCTGCGCGCCGGCAGGCTCGCCGCGGCATGCGTCAGTGCCTGCGCAACCGGATGGCGGCTGCCGCGGGCGACCGCAGCAGCGAGCGCGAGCGCCTCGTCGCGGTCGGTCGCATCGACGCCGGCGAGTTCGAGCTGGGCGTCGGTCAGCGTGCCGGTCTTGTCGAACACCGCATGGCTCGCGAGCGCGAGGTCCTCGATCGCGTCGGTGCGCACGACGAACACGCCGCGCGCCGCGAGCACCGCGAGCGCGCGCGTGATCGCCGCCGGCACCGCGAGCGCGAACGCGCAGGGGCACGAGACGACGAGCACGGCGAGCGTGGCGTCGAACGCGTGCGCCGGGTCGATGAAGCTCCAGGCGATGGCGCACAGCGCGGCGAGCGACAGCGTGCGGGCGACGAAGCCGGCCGCCGCGCGCTCGCCGGCACGCGCCAACCGCGGGCGTTCGCTTTGGGCACGGGCGACGAGCGCCGCGATGCCGGCAAGCGCGGTGTCGGCGCCGACCTGGCGCACGAGCAGGATCGCCGGGCCCTCGACGACCATGCTGCCGCCGGTCAGCGCGTCGCCGCGGCGCTTCGCGAGCGGCGTCGATTCGCCCGACAGCAGCGCCTCGTCGACGCGGCAGGCGGCGCTCTCCAGCACGCCATCGGCCGGCAGCCGCATGCCCTGCGCGACGTGGACGCGGTCGCCGGGCGCGAGTTCGTGGGCGGCGACGCGTTCGAGCGTGCCGTCGGCGCGCAGGCGGTCGGCGAACGCCGGCGCGAGGCGCGCCATCGCATCGGCGAGGTGGCCGGCGCGGTGGCGCGCGCGCATCTCGAGGAAGCGCCCGCCGAGCAGGAAGAAGACGAACATCGAGACCGAGTCGAAGTACACCTCACCGCCGCCGCGCAGCGCCTGCACGACGCTCGCCGCGTAGATCAGCGCGACGGCGATCGCGACCGGCACGTCCATGCCGAGCGTGCGCGCGCGCAGGCTGCGCCACGCGCCTTCGAAGAACGGCCGCGCCGAGTAGAAGACGACCGGCGTCGCGACGAGCAGGCCGAACCAGCGTATCAGGTCGCGCGTCGCCGCGTCCATCGTCTCGACCGCGCCGAGGTAGAGCACGCTCGCGTACATCATCGCCTGCATCGTGCCGAAGCCGGCGACGGCGAGACGCTTCAACGCGGCGCGCGATTCGTGGCGCCGCACGTCGTCGAGCGCCGCGGCGTCGAGCGGCAGCGCGCGGTAGCCGGTGCGCGCGAGCGCGTGCAGGATCGCGGCGAGCGTCGTGCGTCCCGGCTCCCAGACGACGCGCGCGCGCTGCGCGCTGGCGTTGACCTGCACCGACTGCACGCCGGCGACGCCGGCCAGCGCGCGCTCGATCAGCCAGACGCAGGCCGCGCAGCGGATGCCGTCGACCAGCAGCAGCGCCTCGGCCTGCCCGGCACCGATCGCGCGCACCGCGTGGCGCGCCAGCTCGGGGCGCTGCCAGGCGTCGGCGCCTTGGCGCGCCTGCGCCGGGTCGGGCGCGCGCGGCGGCTTCGCGCTGCGCAGCCGATAGTAGTCGGCAAGGCCGAGCTGGTCGATCCACTCGGCCGCCGCGCGGCAGCCCTGGCAGCACACCGGATGCGCCGCGCCGCCGACTGTCGCCAGCGGCGGGTCGGCCGGCAACGTGTCGCCGCAGTGCCAGCAGGCGTTCACGGCGAGGCGGTGCTGCCCGGTGCCGGCTGCCGCGCGAGCGGCATCTTCAGGATCTGCAGCCCGGTGTCCGGCAGCGGCGGGTCGTCGTAGCGCTCGGCGACGACGAGCAGCCAGACGCAGCCGGCGATCGACGCCGCGAACCCCGCCGCGCCGATCCAGACGATGCTCTGCCGATACCAGGCGTTGCCGCCGGCTTGCGCATCGTCACTGCGGCGGCGCGACGCTGTGGGTGAGCGAGTAGACATAGGCGGCGAGGACGCGCGTGTTGGCTTCGCCGAGGCGGTCGTGCCAGGCCGGCATGTGGCCGTTGCGGCCGTTGCGGATCGTCTCCTCGATCGCCGCCTGGCCGCCGCCCCAGAGCCAGACGTCGTCGGTCAGGTTGGGTGCGCCCAGGGCCTGGTTGCCCTTGCCGTCCTGTCCATGGCAGGCGGCGCAGGCGGTGA
>JBDHSE010000034.1:0-14406 GCA_039807955.1 Ideonella sp.
TCTTCGCCGCCGTCAGTTCCGGGCGGTCGTTCTTCGCAATCTCGCTGCCCTTGAAGGCCGAGAGCCCCGGGTCGGCCGCCGCGCTCACGGTCTCGACGCTCGCGCTGCCGCCGCTCGCGGCGGCCGGGTCGAAGCCGGTCGTGCGCACCGTCAGCACCTTCGTCGCGTCGGTCGATTGCACCGTCGCGATCGCGTTGCCGGCGTAGATCGGGCGCTCGAAGGTATCGGCGGCGAGGACCTTCGTGACGTCCGAGACCTGGGCCACGTCCAGCAATGCCGCGACGCGCGGCGCGACGTTCTTGCCGGCAGCCGTCGCCGGAAAGACGAGGTGGCTGTAGCCCTTGGCGAGCGCGACGACCTGCGCCGCGACCGGCTCGGCGAGGCCGTGCTCGAAGGCTGGCGCGTCGGCGTGCAGCACCTTCGCGACACCGGCGATCTGCGCCGCCGCCTGCGCTGCGGCGGCTGCGTTGTGGCCGGCGACGAGCACGTGCACCTCGCCGCCGCAGGCGGCAGCGGCGGTGATGGTGTTGAGCGTCGCGCCCTTGATCGACTTGTTGTCGTGTTCGGCAATGACGAGTGCGGCCATGTCAGATCACCTTCGAAACGTTCTTCAGCTTGTCGACGAGGGTCGCGACATCGGGCACCTTGATGCCGGCGCTGCGCTTGGGCGGGTCCTCGACCTTGAGCGTCTTGATGCGCGGCGCGACGTCGACGCCGAGGTCGGCCGGCTTGACGACCTCGAGCGGCTTCTTCTTCGCCTTCATGATGTTGGGCAGCGTGACATACCGCGGCTCGTTCAGCCGCAGGTCGGTCGTCACGATCGCCGGCAGCTTCAGCTCGAGCGTCTCCATGCCGCCGTCGATCTCGCGCGTCACCGCGACCGAACCGTCGGCGACGACGACCTTGCTCGCGAACGTCGCCTGTGCCAGGTTGGTCAGCGCGGCGAGCATCTGCCCGGTCTGGTTGCAGTCGTCGTCGATCGCCTGCTTGCCGAGGATCACGAGGCCCGGCTGCTCCTTGTCGACGAGCGCCTTCAAGAGCTTGGCGACGGCCAGCGGCTGCAACTCCTCGGCCGTCTCGACGAGGATCGCGCGGTCGGCGCCGATCGCCATCGCCGTGCGCAGCGTCTCCTGGCACTGCGTGACGCCGCACGAGACGGCGATGATCTCGGTCGCGACGCCCTTCTCCTTCAGCCGCACCGCCTCTTCGACGGCGATCTCGTCGAACGGGTTCATGCTCATCTTCACGTTGGCGATGTCGACACCCGTGCCGTCGCTCTTGACGCGGACCTTGACGTTGTAGTCGACGACCCGTTTGACGGGGACGAGAATCTTCATGCTGGCGGACTCCTGCTGGGGACTCGACACAGATTCGGCGCCGAGTCGGTGACTTCGGCAACCCGAAAGGCTGACGCCGATTCTAGTGGCCGCAGCAGCCATCGGTCCCGAGTTCCCACGTCGAGATCGGCTCCCCCCGGGAGGCCGGAGCGGGTGGCGCCGCGTTCAGTTCGCTGCCGCGAGCGCCTGCTCCAGTTCCTGCGCGCTCTGCAGCCACTGCGCGTCGCGCGCCTGCGCCTGCAGCCGTTCGAGCTCCTGCCGCAACGCGGCGTCGGACGGTCCCTGCGCCGCGTGCACCAGGGCACGCGCCGCAGCGACGTGATGCGCGGCCCATGGGTTCGGCTCTGCGCTCGCATAGGCCTCGAGCAACGCGGCCAGACGCAGCACCTCGTCGTGGCGGCGCTGCGCCAGCCGCAGGCGCATCGCTTCGGGCAGCCCGGCCAGGTGGCAGTGCGCCACGGCGCCTTGCCGCAGCAGCGCCTCGGCCTGCCCGAGTGCTTCCTCGGCCTCGTCGGCGTCGGGGGTGCTGACGGCAATCTCGATCTGCACCAGCGGCCCGGCGAACGCCTGGCCGCCGACCTCGACGCACTGCTGCCAGGCGCTGCGCACCATCGCGAGCGCCTCGTCGCGCGCGCCGGCACGGCGCAGTGCACCCGCCAGCGCGTTCCGGCTGAGCATCTCGAAGCGCTTCATGCCGGCGTCGTGCGACAGCGCCACCGCGCGCCGCAGCGTGTCCAGCGCCTGCGGGTCGCCCGCCCAGCTCAGCGTCACGCCTTGCGATTCGGTGACCATCACCTCGGCGTTGCGGTGCGACAGCGCCACCGCGTCCTCCAGAGCGGCCTGCAGTTCACGCCGGCAGTCGTCGGCGCGTCCGCTCCAGTAGCAGGACCAGCCGACCATCGCACGGTTCATTACGGCAAAGCGCAGCGCACCGGCGCGTTTGCAGGCGTCGACGCAGCGTTCGAAGGCATCCAGCGCCGACCGAATGCGCGCGGCAGCGTAGTGCGCGTCGCCCAGCCCGGACAGCGCCTGCGCCTCGGCCAGCGCGTCGCCGCAATCGACGGCCAGGTCGAGCGCGCGCTGGTGCTCGCGCATGCAAGCTGCACTGTCGCCGCGCGCGAAGCACAGGTTGCCGCGCAGGTAGTGGATGCCCGACAGCCAACGCGTCGCGTTGCGCCGGCGCGCGACCGGTTCGGCGGCGTCGAGCGCGCGCCAGGCCTCGTCGACCTGCGCGAGCAGGCGGTGGACGGTGGCGAGTTCGTAGTGCGCCAGCGCCGCATCGTCTTCGCTCGCGGCGGCGTCGCGCGCGAGCGCGAAGGCTTGCAGCGCCTCGGCATTGCGGCCCTGCTCGCGCAGCGCCTCGCCCTGCAGCATCGCGAGCGCATGGCGATCGGCGGCGCTGCGCGCGAGTGCCTGACCGCGCTCGGCCAGCGCCTGCGCCTCGGCGTAACGCCAGTGCTGTGCCTCGGCGCGCGCCGCGGCGCCGAACGCAGCGGCGGCCTCGGCGCTCCCGGCGAGCGCCAGATGCTCGGCATGGAGCTTGAGGTCGCGTGTTGCGTACCAGCCGGCGGCGCGCTGGTGCAGTTCGCGCCGCCGCGTCTTCAGCAGCGACGCATAGGCGCCGTCGCGGATCAGCGCGTGCACGAACAGCACCGCATCGTCGTCGGGGCGCAGCAGGCCGGCTTCGACCAGCGGTTCGAGCCGCGACGCGTCGACGAGCGCTTGCCAGGCGCCCAGCCCGAAGCGCTGGCCGAGCACCGACGCGGCCTGCATCGCCGCCTTGTCGGCCGGCGCCAGCCGGTCCAGCCGCGCCAGCACGAGCGACTGGATCGAGCCCGGCAGCGCGTCGCGCAGCGCGTCGCCGGCGGCCAGCAGTAACTGCTCCAGGAACAGCGGGTTGCCGCCGGCGCGCTCGACGCAGCGGCGCGTCAGTTCGTCATCGGCACCGGAGAGATGCTGCGCGAGGCGCCGCGCATCGGCCTCGGCGAGTCCGTTCAGGTCCAGCGTCAACGCCGGCAGCGTCGCCGCGTGCGTGCGCCGCGCGGCGTCGAAGGCCTCGGACTGCGGCCGCGTCGTCACCGCCCACAGCACCGCGCAATCGCGGCAGCCCGCCGCCACGCGCGCCAGCAACGCCAGCGCCTGCGGCTCGGCCCAGTGCAGGTCCTCGAGCGCGAGCAGCAGGCCTGACCCGGCGCGCCAACGCACCAGCGCGACGAGCGCGTCGCTGCTGCCGCGCTCGCGCGCCGCGCTGTCGAGCGCCGCGTAGGCGGCGTGCACCGGCGCGGGGACGGCATGGCCGAGCAGTGCGAACACATGCGCCTGCTGCATCTCGCCGATGCCCGCCTGCTGCAGCCGCGCCGCCAGATCCTGTGCGTCGGCGCCGGCCGGAAGGTGCAGCAGGCCGCCGACCAGTTGACGCAGCGCCGTCTCGCCGCGCGCCGGGCCGAAGTCCGGCACCGCAGCGTTCGACAGCCCGGCGCCGGCGGCGCGCGCGAGCGCGGCGATCTGCTGCAGCAGGCGCGACTTGCCGATACCGGGCTCGCCGCGAATCACGACCCAGCGCGCCGCGCCGCCTTCGACGCACGAGCGCCACGCAGCCTGCGCGTGGCGCAGTTCCTCGTCGCGGCCGACGAGCGGCGCGGCGGGCGGCGTCTCGACTTCGCGCCGCAGGCGCCACGGCTGCAGTGCGGCGGACTTGCCGCGCACCACCGCCGGCGGCAGCCGCTCGGCCTCGAAGTGCGCCGATGCCAAGCGCCAGGTGTCGTCGCCGACGACGATCTCGCCGGCGCCGGCCAGCTTCAGCAGGCGCGCCGCGGTGTTGACGGCGTCGCCGGTCAGCGCGTGACGGCCCTGGTGCGGGGCGCACGGCTGGACCATGACGACGCCGCTGTGGATGCCGCTGTGCAGGTCGATGCGCACGCCCAGCCGTGACGCGTGCGCCGGCGCCAGTTCGCGCACCGCGCGGTGCAGTTCGAGCGCCGCGCGCAGCGCGCGCAAGGCATCGTCACGCCCGGCCTGCGGAATGCCGAACAGCGCCATGATCTCGTCGCCGACGAACTGGTTGACAATGCCGCCGTGCGCTTCGACGACGCGCGTGGCGAGCACGCGCAGCTCGGCCATCAGCGGTCCGACCTCCTCGGGATCGACGCGTTCGTTGAGCGCGGTGTAGCCGCAGAGGTCGCAAAAGACGATCGTCGCGAAGCGCCGCTCGCCGCCTTCCTCGATCGGCGTTTGCGCCGCGCCGGCCGCGTCAGCCGCGTCAGCCGGCGGATCCGCCGCCCGCCCGCATTGCGTGCAGAAGCGCTCGCCCGCCGCGAGCAGCGCGCCGCAGCCGTCGCAGCGCCGTGACAGCGCATTCCCGCACTGCCCGCAGAAGCGGGCGGCGTCCCCGTTCGAGTATCCGCAGGCGCTGCAATGCATGGCTCGAGCCCTGCACCATCGCGCCGCGGCGTCAGCTGATGCCGAGAATCTTCATCGCCTTGGCGAGCGTATCGATCGACTGCTGGTGCTTGCCGGCCTGTTGCAACGCCTCACCTTCGGCGCGCAACTGCTTCACCTCGGCCATCTGTTCGGCACTGAGGCTCGGGTTCTTCGCCAGCGCGTCGTCGATTTTCTTCATGTCGGCCGGGCAGTGGAAAGCCGACGCCGTCGTGGACGCGAACAAGGCGGCCACAGCGAGGATGGAACGCATCTTCATGAGCATCTCCTCGAAGTCGGGTCTCCGTCCGCCGAAGACCCATGCAAAGTGTAGGGCGCGCGGCCAGAAGCTGCTGTCACACAGAAGCTGTCGCCCGGCCGGCAGCGCCACGGACCGGCGCCGCGGCGGGCTGCGCGAGGCAGTGCGCATCGAGCGCATCGGCCTTCGCCGGATGCACGCCCTCGTGCCGGATCGGCACGCTATGCGTCCCCGCCTTGCGCCGCGCGCTGGCCGCGCGCGATGTCCACCGGCACCAGCAGCAGCAGGCCGCCGACGAAGAACACCGCCGTCGAGACGATCGCGAGCCGGTGGTTGCCGGCGGTGAGCCAGGTCACGAGGCCGTAGGTGACGGGGCCGACGATCGCCGCCAGCCGCACCGCGAATGTCCACAGCCCGAAGAACTCGGCGCGCTGTTCGGGCGGCGCGAAGAGCCCCGCGATCGCGCGCCCCGCCGACTGACTCGACCCCATGCACAACCCGGCGATCACCGCCGCGACCCAGAACAGTGCGGCGCCGGTCGCGAGCGCGGCGAGCGCCGTCATCACGACCCAGCCGACGAGCGTCGTGCCGAGCGCCGCCTTGTGGCCCATCCGGTCCTGCACGTAGCCGAAGCCGAACGCGCCGAGCGCAGCGGCGATGTTGACCATGAAGATCAGCGCCATCGTGTCGGTCTGCTTGAAGCCGAGCACCTGCTCGGCGTAGACCGCGGCGAGCGCGATGACGACCGCGATGCCGGCCTGGTAGCTCGTGCTGCACCCGAGCAGCCACATGAAGTCGCGGTAGCCGCGCGCGTTGCGAAACGTCGCCGCCAGCCGGCGCAGCGCGGCGCCGACGCCGGCATCGCCCAGGCTGCCGGCCTGCGGCACGGCGCGCTCGCGCAGCAGCGCGAAGGTCGCGAGCGAAGCGACGCCGTAGACGCCGGCCGTGATCGCCATCGTCACCGGAACGAACTGCGTCGCCGGCAGGCCCTTGCTCTGCGCCCACAGCACGTAGCCGAGGCTCAGGCCCAGCGAGAGCATGCCGCCGAAGTAGCCGAAGCTCCAGCCCCAGCCCGAGACGGTGCCCATCGCGTCGCGCCGCGCGAGTTCGGGCAGGAAGGCGGCGGTGAGCGACTCGCCGTACGAGTAGAAGGTGTTCGAGACGACGATCGCGAGCGCCGCGAGCCAGAGGTCGCCCGGCCCGGTCGCGGCGAGCGCGAAGGTCGCGACGACGCAGCCGAAGGTCGTGATCGCGAGCAGCCGCTTCTTGGCGGCGCGCAGGTCGGCAAAGGCACCGATCGCCGGCATCGTCAGCATCACGATCGCGCTCGACGTGCCGACGACGAGCGTCCACGCGAGCGTCGCCCAGTCCGCCCCCTTCGCGACGACGCCGACGAAGTAGGCGTTGAACACCGCCGTCAGCACGACCGTCGTGTAGCCCGAGTTGGCGAAGTCGTACATCGCCCAGCCGAACACCTCGCGCTTGCGCACGCCGGGGTTCAGCGCGGACTGGGGGAAGAGCGGCATGCAGGGTCGGATCAGCGCCGGATCGCGGCGATGGTAGCCCAGTGCCGGCCGACGCCAGCGGCGGCAGCGGTGCGCAGCGCCGGCACGCGTGCGAACACTCGCGGGCCGGCCCGCGCCGAACTCAGGGCCGGGGCGCGGCGAGCACTTCCGGGTGCTGCTGCTCGTAGGCGGCGGCGAGCCGGGGGTCGAGTTCGCGCACCTTCTCGTGACTGATGCGGCCGGTGCGGGTCATGTAGTCGTAGGCGAACTCGATCGCGTTCTTCGCCGGCACCAGTTCGTCCATCTCCTCGTACCAGCGCATGCTGCGGTTGGCGGCGTCCCAGATCTTCCTCATCGTCGGCATCCGCAGTTCGCGAAAGCGCACGAGCGCCGACTGCACGTCGTCGCCCGTCTCCTTGAACGCGTTGCACAGCGCGACCGCGTCGAGCATCGCCATGCGCGTGCCCGAGCCGATCGAGAAGTGCGCCGGGCGCAGCGCGTCGCCCATCAGCACGACGTTGTCGAAGTGCCAGCGCTCGTTCCAGATCACCGGGAAGTTGCGCCAGTACGAGTTGTTCGACACGATGGGGTGGCCGTTTAGCTCGGGGGCGAAGACCTGCTCCGACAGGCGCATCGCTTCGTCGTTGCTCATGCGGTCGAACCCGGCGCGCTGCCACGTCTGCTCGGTCACCTCGATGAGAAAGGTGCTCATCGCCGGTGTGTAGCGGTAGTGGTGGGCGCAGAACACGCCGGCGTCGGTTTCGTGAAAGCTCAGGCTCAGCGTGTCGAACGGCATCGTCGAGCCGCACCACATGAACTTGTTGGGCCGCAGGTCGGTCGTCGTGCCGAAGCGGTCGCGGTTCTCGTCGCGCACCCAGGACGATGCGCCGTTGGCGGCAAGGATCAGGTCGGCGCCGCCGAGTTGCGCAAGCGACGTGATCTCGCTGTCGAAATGGATCGCGACGCCCAGGCTCTCGACGTGCGCGTACAGCAACGTGAGCATCTCCAGACGCCCGATCGCGGCATAGCCGTTGCCGGCGATCGGCACGCTCGTGCCGTTGTGGTTGATCGTGAGGTCGGCCCAGCGCTCCATGTGCGGCCGCAGGTAGCGATAAAGCTCCTCGTCGTCGAGCCGCAGGAAGTCGAGCGCGTTGTCGGAGAACACGACGCCGAAGCCCCAGGTCGCGCTGCGCGGCCCGCGCTCGTGGATCGTGATGGCGTGGCGCGAATCGAGCCGCTTCATCAGCGAAGCGAAGTGCAGGCCGGCCGGGCCGGCGCCGATGATCTCGATTCTCATGGCGGGGCGGCGTCGTCAGTTACCGGCGGCTTCGCGCGCGAGCTTGTCGGTGATGATCTGGCGCAGTTCGCGCTTGAGCACCTTGCCGACCGGGCTCGTCGGCAGGGCATCGACGATCTCGAGTCGCTCCGGGATGTTGAACGACGCGACCTTGGTCTGCAACATGTGCGCCACCATCTGGTCGAAGCCGAACTGCTGGCCGGCCTTGAGCACGACGAAGGCGCATGCCTTCTCGCCAAAGGCCTTGTCCGGCATCGCGACGAGGCTCGCCGACTGCACCGCCGGGTGCTGGACGAGGATGTTTTCGATGTCTTCGCAATCGATCTTCTCGCCGCCGCGGTTGATGACGTCCTTCCTGCGCCCTTCGACATACAGCGTGCGGCCCCGCTTGCGCACGATGTCGCCCATCTTGTAGAAGCCGTCGGCGGTGAAGGCGCCGGCGTTCGCGTCCGGCGCGTCGTAGTAGCCGCGGATAGTGTAGGGCCCGCGCGTGATCAGCTCGCCCGCAGTGCCGTCCGGCACCTCGTTGCCGTCGTCGTCGACGACCCGGATCTCGTCGAGTTCGCACACCGGCTCGCCCGAGCTTTCGAGCAACTCATCCTCGCTCGCGTCCAGCCGCGTCATGTTGATCAGACCCTCGGCGGTGCCGTAGATCTCCTGCGGGATGACGCCGAGCTCGCGCATCATGCGCCGGCGAAACTCGGGCGGCATGCGCGTGCCGCCGTTTTGCACCACCGCGAGCGACGACAGGTCGTGGCGCGCGACCGCTGGATCGTCGAGCCAGCGCGCGACCAGCGGCCGCACCGAGGCGACGACGGTGACGCGCTCGCGCGCGACGAGCGCGAAGATGTCCGCCGTCTCGGTCGACGGGCACAGCACGACGGTGCCGCCGTAGTGCAGGGTCGCCAGCATGCCGGGCGAGCACAGGTTGTAGTTGTGCGCCAGCGGCAGGATAGCCATGAACACGGTGTCGGCGCCGAAGCCGGCGGCAGCGCCGCACAGCCGCGCGTTGAGCGCGAAATCCTGGTGTGTGCGCGGGATCAGCTTGGGCAGCGACGTCGTGCCGCCGCTGAGCAGGATGGTGCCGACCTCTTCGGGGTCGACGCGCAGCGCGGCGAGGCGCAGCGCGCGATCGGCGATCGCCTCGCCCTCGCGCATCAATTCGGCGAGGCCGAGTTGCCCGGCGCCCGGCTGGCCGGCGATGACGACGAGCTTCAGATGGGCGAACTCCTGCCGCAGCGCGTCGGCCAGCGCCCGGTAGTCGAAGCCGCCGGCCGCATCGGGCGCGATGTAGGCGACGGCTTTCGACGCGCGAACGAAGTGGCGGATCTCCGTCTCGCGGTGGGCACGCAGCGCCATCACCGGTATCGCACCGATGCGAACGAGCGCGAGGTAGCAGACGATGAAGTCGACGCTGTTCGGCAGGTGCAGCACGACGCGCTCGAGCGGCGCGATGCCGCGCGCGAGCAGGCCCGCCGCCAGCACGGCCGAACGTTCGTCGAGCTGGCGGTAGGCGAGCCGCTCATCGCCCGCGACGACGGCGATCTTGTCCGGCGAGCGCGCGATGGCGGCCGCCACCATGCCCCACAGCGTCGAGCCGTCCCAGAGGCCCGCATCGCGGTAGCGCTGCGCGAACTCGGCGGGCCAGGGCTTGCATCCTTCGAGCATGGCGGTGTCTCCTGTGCGGATGGCGAGGGTCAGCGCGCGGCGGGCTTTCAGGCGCCGGCCGGTTGTACGCGGTGCGCGTGCAGCGCCTCGAAGATCGGCGTGTCGCTGAAGCGAAACAGGTCGAGCGACGCCGAACCCGCGTCGCAGCTCGCCGCAAACGGCTGCCACGACGGCACGACGAACATGTCGCCGCGGCGCACCTGCCAGCGCTGCTCGCCGACGCTGACGGCGCCCTCGCCGTCGAACACCTGATAGACGCTCGAGCCGACCTCACGCCGTGGCGCGCTCGCGGCGCCGCGGCGCAGCCGGTGCATCTCGCAACGTATCGTCGGCAGCACGTCGCGGCCGTTGGTCGGGTTGACGAAGCGCACCGCCGCATGGCCGGGACCGAGCGTGGCGCCATGGCCTTCGGCTTCGAGTGCGAGTTGCTCGCCGAGCGCCCTGTCGGTATCGACCCAGCGATAGGCGAGCAGCGGCGAGACCGGGCTGTCGGCGAGCTGCGAGACCGGGCGCAGCCCCGGATGCGCCCACAGGCGCTCCGACGCCGAGTGCTGCGGCGTGCCGCATTCGGCGGCGCTGAGGTGTTCGCGACCGAACTCGAAGAACTGCGACTCGGTGTAGTAGGCGAACGGAATGTCGAGCCCGTCGATCCAGGCCATCGGCGTGCTCGCCGCGTTGTGGTGCGCGTGCCAGTTCCAGCCGCCTTGCGGCAGGAAGTCGCCGCGCGACATGCGAACCGCGTCGCCGTTGACGACGGTCCACACCCCCTCGCCCTCGAGCACGAAGCGAAACGCATGCTGCGTGTGGCGGTGCTCGGGCGCGTTCTCGCCCGGCATCAGGTACTGGATCGCCGCCCACAGCGTCGGCGTGGCATACGGCCGCCCGCCGAGCGTCGGGTTGGCGAGCGCGATCGCGCGCCGCTCGCCGCCGCGCCCCACCGGCACGAGGCGCCCGGCCTCGCGCGCCAGCGGCAGCAGCTTGTCCCAGCGCCACAGGTGAGCGGCGGCCTTGCTCTGCGGCTGCAGCGGCATCAAGTCGCCGATCTGCGTCCACAGCGGGATCAGGTGCTCGCGCGCGAAGCCAGCATGCAGTGCGTCGAGCCCGGCGCTGTCATCGGGGGCGTGCAGGGGGGTGGCATTGGCGGCATGCATGGAAATCTCCCGTGTCGGCGATGGGCCGCGCCCATGCACCGGCCACCGATGCCGAGTATTCGCACGCCAGTCGGCCTGTCAAGCTTCCCGCGGCGCCGGCCCGCGGTTCGACGGCCGACGGGCGTCAGGCTCGAAGCAATGCCGCGGCGGATCCGTCAGAAGAGATGGCCGACGTTGAACAGCGTCAGCAGGCCCAGCGCCGCGAAGATGACGGCCGCGATGCCGTGGACGAGCGGCAGCGAGACCTTCTTCGCGATCGTGTCGCCGAGGAAGACGGCCGGCACGTTGGCGAGCAGCATGCCGATCGTCGTTCCGAGCACGACGAGGACGAGCGCGTCGTAGCGCGCCGCCAGCGCGACGGTGGCGATCTGGGTCTTGTCGCCCATCTCGGCGAGGAAGAATGCGACGACCGTCGTGCCGAAGACGCCGAAACGCTGCCTGCCGCCGGCGGCCTCGGCGTCGATGCGGTCGGGAATCAGCATCCACAGCGCCATCGCGATGAACGATGCGCCGATCACCCAGCGCAGGACGTCCGGCCCGAGGGCGCTCGCGACCCAGGTGCCGACGGCGCCGGCGAAGGCATGGTTGACGAGCGTCGCAACCAGGATGCCGAGGATGATCGGAACCGGGCGGCGAAACCTGGCTGCCAGCAGGATCGCCAGCAACTGCGTCTTGTCGCCGATCTCGCCGAGCGCGACGACGCCGATGGATACGAGGAGGGCTTCCACGGGAGCTCCACGGGCCGGCGAAGACGAAGACTGGGCCGCATCCCCGGCCCATCCGGAGGCGGCACAGTCAAAGGTCTTGCCAGGCTCGAAGCTGTGCGCGCCACGACCGTGAGGGTCAAGTGTGTTGACGCGCACCCCTGGGTTGCAGGGCGGCTACTCCCCGATGACGGAAGTGCGCGCATTGTAGCGGTCCCGCAATTCGAAGCCGGATGGAATACTTCGGGCGCCTGCCGTGTTTACCGTAGTGCCCCTCACTTCGGAGAACCGATCATGTTGCGCAAGTCTTCCCTCTCTGCGATCGTCCTCGCCGGCCTGCTCTGCGCCACCGGCGCGGCGCTGGCTTCGGACGCACCGGCCAAGGCCGAGGGCGGCGTTCTCGTCGGCGCCAACGGCATGACGCTGTATACGTTCGATCGCGATACCGTCGCCGGCAAGAGCGCCTGCAACGGGCCGTGTGCCGCCAACTGGCCGCCGCTGATGGCGCCCGCCGGTGCCACCGCCAGCGGCGACTGGAGCATCGTGACGCGCGACGACGGCACAAAGCAGTGGGCCTACAAGGGCAAGCCGCTGTACCACTGGACGAAGGATCAGAAGCCGGGCGACCGCACGGGCGAAGGCTTCAACAACGTCTGGCACGCCGCGCAGCCCTGAGAGCAGCGCGCCGCGTGGGTGTCGAACAGGCCCTCGGTCACGTACCGGCGCTGCGCCGGTATGCCCGGCTGCTGACCGGCGACGCCGCGCGGGCCGACGATCTGGTGCAGGACACCCTCGAGCGGGCCTGCGTCAAGTGGGCGCTCTGGCAGCCGGGATCGATGCTGCGCGGCTGGCTGCTGTCGCTGATGCACAACCTGCACCGCAACCATCTGCGCGACTGGCGCCATGACGACGGCCACGCAGAGCTCGACGACGACGCGGAGCCGGCGCACGATCCGACGGCCGGGCTCGGCGAACGGCTCGATCTGCAGCAGGCGCTGGCCGCCCTGCCGGCGCCGATGCGCGAGGTGCTGCTGCTCGTCACGGTCGAGGAGTACACCTATGCCGAAGCCGCAGCCATCCTCGGCGTGCCGGTGGGAACGGTGATGTCGCGGCTGCACCGCGCCAGGGAGCGGATGCGCGAGCTGATGACGGACGGCGCCCGAAGCGTGCGCCCGGTGCCCCTGCAACTGGTGAAACGATGAGCGATCCGACCGACCGCGTGGCCGACGACGAGCTGCACGCCTTCGTCGATGCACAGCTCGACCCGACACGGCTGCCAGTCGTGCTGGCCTGGCTGCAGGGCCATCCCGACGCTGCCGCGCGGGTGCTGCAATGGCAGGCGCAAAGGGTGCAACTGCGCCAGCTGGCACGCGCGATCGATCCCGGGGAGACGCCTGCCGCGTTGACCGCGGTCGTGACCCGCGCCGCGGCGGCCCGCCGGCGCCGCCTGCTCTGGCAGCAGGCGGCGGCGGTCGTGCTGCTCGTCGGGATCGCGGCGGCCGGCGGCCGCTACTGGGGGCGGATCGCACCTGCCGATGCGCCGGCCGCGATCGCCGCGTCGCCGGCATTCGTTCGCGACGCGGTGCTGGCCCACGCGGTCTTCGTGCCGGAGAAGCGCCACCCGGTGGAGGTGGCGGCATCGGACGAGGCGCACCTCGTGCAGTGGCTCAGCCGCCGGCTGGATTCGCCGCTGAAGGTTCCCTCGCTGGCGGCGCACGGCTATCGATTGCTCGGCGGCCGTCTGCTGCCGGGCGAGGGAACGCCGCGCGCGCAGTTCATGTACGAGAACGCGCAGGGTTCGCGCGTCACCCTCTACGTCGCCGTCTTCGCGCCCGGTCAGGCACCCGCAACCGGCGCCTTCAGGTCGGTGCGGGTGGGCAGCGAGGAGTCGTTCTACTGGGTCGACGAGCGTTTCGGCTACGCCCTCAGCGGCGACCTGCGCGGGCCCGACATGCAGGCCCTGGCGCGCGACGTCTACGGACAACTCGAACGCTGAACCGCCGAAGGCGCGATCGGCCGGCCGCGACAACCCGCGCGGGCATGGTCGCAGCGCCCCGTCGGCGCCGCCGGTCAGCGCTTCGCGGCATAGGCCTCGGCGAGCCGGTCGAGGAAGCCGAACAGGTTCAGGTTCATCGCGCGATAGTCGTTGCGGCGCAGCGCATCGGGCTGCTGCACGAAGCGGTGCGCGGCCAGCGTTGCCAGGTCGGATTCGGACGCCGCGATCAGCCCTTCGACCACCTCCGGCGTGAACTCCATGTGGCACTGCAGGCCATACGCCAGCGGGCCGTATTCGACGATCTGGCGCGGGCAGCCTGCGCTGTACGCGATGACCTTCGCCTCCGGCGTCAGCCCGGGCATGTCGCTGTGCCAGTGCCCGGCGTCGAAGGTGTCGCCGAAATGGGCGAACTTGTCGTTGGCCCGGCCCTCGGCCGTCAGCGTGACCGCAAACTTGCCGATCTCCTTCTCCGGGCTCGTCGCATGGCGCGCACCGAGCGCGGTGCCCAGCAACTGGGCGCCGAGGCAGACGCCGACGACCGCCTTGCCGGCAGCCACGCTCTGCGCGAGCAATGCACATTCGGCCGCCGCATCGAAGTGCGGGCACTCGGCGCGCGTCGTCGCCGGCGATTGCGGGCCGCCCATCACCACGAGCAGGTCGAACACATCGACCGTTCGCGGCAGCGGCTCGCCACGGTAGACACGCGAATGGCTCGCCTCGTGGCCACGCTCCCGAACCCAGGTTTCGAGCGCGCCGGGTGCCTCGAAGGCCTCGTGGATGACGAAATGAACCTGCATGACTTTCCTTGCGGCCGACGATGCCGGGTTGTCGGAAAAGGGGTCACCACCTTGCGCGCGCGATCGACGCCGCAGGCGTGGCGTCGAGGCGGCCGCTCGCACGGGCCGCGGCGACGGCAGCGACCACACAAGGCGGCTCGGCCTCGCGACTCGCTGCGGCCTCTGCGGGACGAACCGACGTTCGGCGCGGCACGCTCGCCAAGGGTGCGCGCGGATGGTGCCCGGGACGGGGATCGAACCCGTATGCCCTCTTGCGAGAGGCGGCGGATTTTAAG
>JBDHSE010000035.1:0-14120 GCA_039807955.1 Ideonella sp.
GCGCACCGGCGCCGACGCGATCATGATCGGCCGCGCCGCGCAGGGCCGGCCGTGGATCTTCGGCGACATCGCGCACTTCCTCGCGACCGGCACGCTGCGACCTGCGCCCGAGGTGCGCGAGGTCAAAGCCTGGCTCGTCGAACACCTGCATGATCACTATGCGCTCTACGGCGAGTTCGCCGGCGTGCGCACGGCGCGCAAGCACATCGGCTGGGCGGTGCGCGCGCTGCCGGGCGGCGAGGCGTTTCGCGCGCGGATGAACGCGATCGAGACCTGCGAGCATCAGCTGCGCGCGGTCGGCGACTGGTTCGACGCGCTGGCCGAACGCCACCGCCGCCTGCCCGCGACAGCCGACTGCATCGACGACGAACCCCTGCTGGAAGCCGCATGACGAAGAAGCACATCGAGGAATGCGTCCGCGACAGCCTGGAGACCTACTTCCGGGACCTGCGCGGCACCGAGCCGAGCGCGATGTACGAGATGATGCAGCGCGTCGTCGAGCGCCCGCTGCTCGAGGTCGTGATGAAGCACGCCGAAGGCAACCAGTCGCGCGCCGCCGAGTGGCTCGGCATCAACCGCAACACGCTGCGCCGCAAGCTGCTCGACCACCGGCTCGTGAAGTAGGCAGTTGGCGCGGCGCGCGCCGCGACGCGATGGCTGCGGCCCCGGCCGCACAAAGGACACCATGCAAGCCCTGATCTCCGTTTCCGACAAGACCGGCATCGTCGATTTCGCGCGCGCGCTCGATGCGCTGGGCTGCAAGCTGCTGTCGACCGGCGGCACGGCCAAACTGCTGCAGGACGCGGGGCTCGTCGTGACCGAGGTCGCCGCGCACACCGGATTCCCCGAGATGCTCGACGGCCGCGTGAAGACGCTGCATCCGGCGATCCACGGCGGCCTGCTCGCAAGGCGCGACCTGCCGGCGCACGTCGAAGCGCTGAAGACGCACGGCATCGAACCGATCGACCTGCTCGTCGTCAACCTCTACCCGTTCGAGGCGACGGTCGCCAAGGCCGGCTGCACGCTCGAAGATGCGATCGAGAACATCGACATCGGCGGTCCGGCGATGCTGCGATCGGCGGCGAAGAACTGGAACGATGTCGCGGTGCTGACCGATGCGTCGCAGTACGCCGGCGTGCTCGCCGAACTGCAGCGCGAAGGCCGCGTCTCGCGCGAGACGCGTTTCGCGCTATCGGTGGCCGCGTTCAACCGCGTCAGCAACTACGACGCCGCGATCAGCGACTACCTGTCGTCGCTGCAACCGGACGGATCGCGCGCCGAGTTCCCGGCGCAGAGCAACGGCCGCTTCGTCAAGCTGCAGGACCTGCGCTACGGCGAGAACCCGCACCAGAGCGCGGCGTTCTATCGCGACCTGTACCCGGCGCCCGGCTCGCTCGTGGCCGCGGTGCAGTTGCAGGGCAAGGAGCTTTCGTACAACAACATCGCCGACGCCGACGCGGCGTGGGAGTGCGTCAAGTCGTTCGATGCCGCGACGCCCTGCTGCGTGATCGTCAAGCACGCCAACCCCTGCGGCGTCGCGACGGGCAGCAGTGCCGCCGAGGCCTACGACAAGGCATTCAAGACTGACCCGACCTCGGCCTTCGGCGGCATCATCGCCTTCAACACCGCACTCGACGGCGCGACCGCGGCGCTCGTCGCGAAGCAGTTCGTCGAAGTGCTGATCGCGCCGGCGTTCTCCGACGAGGCGCTCGCGGTGTTCAAGCCGAAGACCAACACGCGCTTGCTGCAGATCGCGCTCGACGGCGTGCAGCGCGATGGCGCGACCGCCTGGGCGCGCGGCCGCAACGCGCACGACGTCAAGCGCGTCGGCTCGGGCCTGCTGATCCAGAGCGCCGACAACCGCGAGATCGATCGCACCGAGCTGAAAGTCGTGACCGCAAAGCAGCCGACGCCAGAGCAGCTCGACGACTTGCTCTTTGCATGGAAGGTCGCGAAGTACGTCAAGAGCAACGCGATCGTGTTCTGCGGCGGCGGCATGACGCTCGGCGTCGGCGCCGGGCAGATGAGCCGCATCGACTCGGCGCGCATCGCGAGCATCAAGGCCGAGAATGCCGGCCTCACGCTCGCTGGATCGGCGGTCGCGAGCGACGCCTTCTTCCCGTTTCGCGACGGGCTCGACGTCGTCGTCGATGCCGGCGCCGCCTGCGTGATCCAGCCCGGCGGCAGCGTGCGCGACGAGGAGGTCATCGCCGCCGCGAACGAGCGCGGCATCGCGATGGTGTTCACCGGCGTGCGCCACTTCCGGCACTGACGCGACAGCAACAGGCTTTGTCCCGGGCCGCGCCGTGATCCTCGCCAACATCGCCGGCTTCGTCCTCGCCGGCATTGCCCGCCTGATCACCGGCGCGCAAGGCCACTGGTACGGCTGCCCGCCGAAGGCCGAGCAGCGCATCTATTTCGCCAACCACCAGAGCCACTTCGACTGGGTGCTGATCTGGGCCGCGCTGCCGGGCGACCTGCGCACCCGCACGCGGCCGATCGCGGCGAAAGACTACTGGACGAAGAGCCGCTTCAAGCACTGGCTGACGCGCGAGGTCTTCAACGCGGTCTACGTCAGCCGCACCCGCGGCGAGGAGGAAGACCCGCTCGAGCCGCTCGCGCAGGCGCTCGAGGCGGGCGACTCGCTCGTCATCTTTCCCGAGGGCACGCGCAGCAACAAGGAGCAGCCGCAGGCGTTCAAGGCCGGCCTCTATCACCTCGCCGAGCGCTTCCCGGAGGTGCGGCTGATCCCGGCTTGGATCGACAACGTGCAGCGCGTGATGCCCAAGGGCGAAGTCGTCCCGGTCCCGGTGCTGTGCTCGGTCACGTTCGGTGCGCCGCTGCAACTCGAGCCGGGCGAAGAAAAGCACGCCTTCCTCGACCGCGCCCGCGCGGCGGTGATCGCGTTGAGGGAGGTGGCCGCGTGAGCCGCGAAAGAGGGGCCCCACGCAGTGGGGATCGAAGCGAGCGAACGCGGCCAAGCCACCGACCAATCGATGCCAGGCATTGCAGTGGCAGTGCGGAGGTGGCCGCGTGAGCCGCGGTAGAGGGGCCCCACGCAGTGGGGATCGAAGCGTGCGAACGCGGCCAAGCCATCGACCGATCGGTGCAGCGCGTTGCGCGGACGGTGCGGAGGTGGCCGCGTGAGCCGCGACAGAGGGGCCCCACGCAGTGGGGATCGAAGCGTGCGAACGCGGCCAAGCCACCGACCGCTCGGTGCAACGCGTTGCGCGGACGGTGCGGAGGTGGCCGCGTGAGCCGCGGTAGAGGGGCCCCACGCAGTGGGGATCGAAGCGTGCGAACGCGGCCAGGCCACCGACCGCTCGGTGCACCGCGTTGCGCGGACGGTGCGGAGGTGGCCGCGTGAGCCGCGACAGAGGGGCCCCACGCAGTGGGGATCGAAGCGTGCGAACGCGGCCAAGCCACCGACCGCTCGGTGCAGCGCGTTGCGCGGACGGTGCGGAGGTGGCCGCGTGAGCCGCGCAAGAGGGGCCCCGCGCAGCGGGGATCGAAGCGTGCGAACGCGGCCAAGCCACCGAACGCTCGGTGCCAGGCATTGCCGAGACGATTTGGAGGTGGCTGCCTGATGGGCGCGCTGCGCGGCTTGAGCGTAGAGCACCAGGTGGCGTTGCTGTTCGTCGTCCTGTTCGGCGTGCTCGCGCTCGTCTCGATCGCGACGCAGATCGTCTCGCTGCGCGACACCGACGACGACCGCATCCGCGACCGCCGCCAGCGTTTCAAGCGGGAGCTGAACGCGATCTGGATCGGCGCGCTCGCGTTCTGGATCGCCTGGGTCTCGGGGCCGGTCGGCGCGACGCTGCTGTTCGGCGTGCTGTCGTTCATCGCGCTGCGCGAGTTCATCACGCTCACCCACACCCGGCGCGCCGACCACCGCAGCCTGCTGCTCGCGTTCTTCGTCATCCTGCCGGCGCAGTTCGTGCTGGCCGGGGCGCAGAGCCTGAACCTGTTCATGGTCTTCATCCCGGTCTACAGCTTCCTCGCGATCCCGGCCATCAGCGCCTTCGGCAACGACCCGCAGCGCTTCCTCGAGCGCACCGCGAAGATCCAGTGGGGCATCATGGTCTGCGTCTACGGCATGAGCCACGCGCCGGCGCTGCTGCTGCTCGAGTTCCCCGGCCACGACGGGCGCGGCGCGTTCCTCGTCTTCTATCTCGTCATGGTTGTCGCAGCCGCCTACGTCGCGCAGGAGGCGATCTCGCGCCGCCTGCGCAGCATGCCCGTCGCACGCCAGATCAGCCGCACGTTCTCGTGGCGCGCGTGGCTCGGCGGTGCGCTCGCCGCCGGCATCGTCGGCGGGCTGCTGTATTGGGCAACGCCGTTCAAGCCCTGGCCGGCGGTTGCGATGGGCGCGCTCGCCGGCGCCGTCGGCACGCTCGGCGACTTCGTGATGAAGGCACTCAAGCGCGACGCCGGCGTGCGCCACTGGGGCGGCAAGGCGACGGTGACCGGCGCCGTCGGCCTGCTCGACCGCGTGGCGCCGCTGTGCTTCGCGGCGCCGGTGTTCTTCCACGTCGTGCGCTGGTACTACGTGCCGTGAAGCCTCGCCCGCCGCCGCGATGAGACGACCCCAGGCTCGCTTCGCTCGCGCCCCCGAGGGGAACGTCAGTCGCTTCGGGCGGCCGGGCACCACTGAAGTGAAACAACACATCACACGGCTCGTTCAGCGCCGGTCCTTGTGGCAAGGTCCCCTCACCCCAGCCCTCTCCCCGAGGGCAGAGGGAGTTGACCGGCTCCCTCGCCCGCGCGCGAGGGACGGCGTTGGCCTGCTCCCTCTCCCGCGTGCGGGAGAGGGTCGGGGTGAGGGTGAGTGGCCCTGCCGCGCGGCCGCCTTTGCCGACACGCGCCACCGACAGCACCGTTTCATGTGTCGCGGGATGCGCTCAGCGCGGTGGAGCCACTGACATGGCCGCGCTGCGCATCGTCGGCATCGACCCCGGGCTGCGCACGACGGGCTGGGGCGTGATCGACGCCGACGGCGCGGCGCTGCGCTACGTCGCGAGCGGAACGATCAAGACCGACGGCGTCGACCGCGGCCACCTGCCGGCGCGCCTGGCGATCATCTTCGACGGCGTGCGCGAGATCGCGGCGCACTACGCGCCGCAATCGGCGTCGATCGAGATCGTGTTCGTCAACGTCAACCCGCAGAGCACGCTGCTGCTCGGCCAGGCGCGCGGCGCGGCGATCACCGCGCTCGCCGCTGCCGGCCTCGACGTTGCCGAGTACACCGCGCTGCAGATGAAGAAGGCCGTCGTCGGCCACGGCCAGGCGCGCAAGGAGCAGGTGCAGCAGATGGTCTCGCGCCTGCTCGCGCTGCCCGGCCTGCCCGGCAAGGACGCCGCCGACGCCCTCGGCCTCGCCGTCTGCCACGCCCACGCCGCGCGCTCGTTCGCCGCGATCGAGTCCGCGACGCAGCGCGTGCGGCGCACCCAGTCGCAGTACAAGCGGGGGCGCAGCTACTGACGAGGCTTGGCCTTGCCTCGGCCCCGGGCAGCGTGCTATCGGCGATTGCGCGGATGTGCGGCAGCAAGACGCTCGTTGCCGCGCTTGTAGTTCCCGGTGACGCGAGCCATCAGTTGCTGCGCGTCGGCGGGGGAGCAGGACGAGACCTTGGCCAGGAAGTGATGCGCGTCGGCACCGCGCAGCGTGGAGGCGACGCTGCCGCGATGAAGCACCTGAACTTCGCCCGACTTGCGCGAGCGGTAGGTGAAGCCGGGACCGGGTTTGGTCAACCTACCACCTCCCTCATTGCCGAGCACTCCGACTACGCCTGTCGGCGCCAGGACGGGACGAGCCGCAAATTGCACGAACCGGCGCACATTTCCACTGCGCCGGTCGATGGACATTTTCGTTGCCAACAGGATCGGCGCGCGCATTCGCCGTCAAGCAAGCGCGAGTGGCTTTCCGTGCCAGCGCGTCGCAAACGATTCCACTCGAGCGGACTGCGTCCGCGCCCCTTGGAAGCACCGCGTACGATCCGGCAATGACCGCATCCGACATCGGCCCACCCGCCGCGAACGAAACCCCGTTCGCCGATCTCACACCGCAGGCGGTGCTCGATGCGCTGGCCGCGGTCGGGCTCGACGGCGACGGGCGGATGATCCAGTTGAACTCGTACGAGAACCGCGTGTTCCAGGTGTTCCTCGAATCGGGCGACGTCGTCGTGCCGAAGTTCTATCGACCGGGGCGCTGGAGCGATGCGCAGATTCTCGAGGAGCATGCCTTCGCGGCGGAGCTTGCGGCGCGCGAGATTCCGGTCGTCGCGCCGCTCGTGCTGGCCGCGGTGCAACCGCCGCGCGAGCCGGTCATGCTCGCCGGTGCACCGCCGACGCTCGCGCACGCGCTCGGCCAGCGCTTCGGCGTTTCGCCGCGCCGTTCCGGGCGCGCGCCGGAGCTGGACGACGCGGATACGCTGGAGTGGATCGGCCGCTTCATCGGCCGCATCCATGCGGTCGGCGCCACAAGGCGCTTCGAACACCGATGGGCGCTCGACATCGAGACCTTCGGCAGCGGCGCGCGCGACTATCTGCTTGCCAACGACTGGGTGGCGCCCGAGGCGCTGCCCGCCTGGCGCGCGGCAATCGACACCGCGCTTTCCGAGGTGCGGCGCGCGTTCGACGCGCTGGCCGAGCTGCGCCTGCTTCGCCTGCACGGCGACTGCCACCTCGGCAACATCCTGTGGACCGACGCCGGCCCGCACTTCGTCGACCTCGACGACGCGCTCACGGGCCCGGCGATCCAGGACCTGTGGATGCTACTGTCGGGCGACCGCGCGAGCATGACGCGCCAGCTCGGCGCGGTACTCGCCGGCTACGAGGACTTCATGGACTTCGACTGGCGCGAGCTGCGTCTCGTCGAGCCGCTGCGCACACTGCGCTTGATCCACCACAGCGCGTGGATCGCGCGGCGCTGGAGCGATCCTGCGTTTCCGGTCGCCTTCCCGTGGTTCGCCGGCTCCGCCTACTGGGGCCAGCAGACGATCCAGCTCAACGAGCAGATCGAAGCGATGCGCGAGGCGCCACTCTTTGCCGCGTGAGCACGGCCCGGCCCGCGACCGGGCCGCGCCCGCGTTCAGCCGACGAGCATCGCGTTGACGCGCCGCACATAGGCGGCCGGGTCGTCGAGCTGGCCGCCCTCGGCGAGCATCGCCTGGTCGAACAGGATGTTGGCAAGGTCGTCGAAGTGCGCGCTGCCGTCTAGGCGCTTGACGAGCGCGTGCTCGGGGTTGACCTCGAGCACCGGCTGCGTCGCCGGCGCCGCCTGCCCGGCCTGCTTCAAGAGGCGCGCGAGGTGGCCGCTCATGTCGCCTTCCTCGACGACGAGGCAGGCGGGTGAATCGACGAGGCGGGTCGTCACCCGCACGTCCTTGGCGCGCCCCTCGAGCACTTTCTTCAGCTTCTCGAGCACCGGCTTGAACGCTTCGGACGCCGCCTCGGCCTGCTTCTTCTCCTCCTCGTCCTGCAGCTTGCCGAGGTCGACCGCGCCGCGGGCGACGTTGTGCAACTGCTTGCCGTCGAACTCGTAGAGGTGCGACAGCATCCACTCGTCGACGCGGTCGGTGAGCAGCAGCACCTCGATGCCCTTCTTGCGGAAGATCTCGAGCTGTGGGCTGCTCCTGGCGGCGGCGAGGCTGTCGGCGGTGATGTAGTAGATCGAATCCTGGCCTTCCTTCATGCGGCCCACGTAGTCCGTGAACGACACGCCCTCGTCGGCGTTCGTCGACGCGAAGCGCAGCAGCTTGGCGAGGCGCTCCTGGTTCGTGAAGTCCTCGCCGATGCCCTCCTTCAGCACGGCGCCGAAGTCCTTCCAGAACGCGGCGTACTTGTCGCGCTCGGTGGCGTCTTCGCTGTTGGCGAGATCCTCGAGCATGCCGAGCACGCGCTTCGTCGAGCCTTCGCGGATCGATTTCACGTCGCGGCTTTCCTGCAGCAGCTCGCGGCTGACGTTGAGCGGCAGGTCGGCGCTGTCGATCACACCCTTGACGAAGCGCAGGTAGACCGGCATCAGCGCCTCCGCGTCGTCCATGATGAAGACGCGCTTGACGTAGAGCTTGACGCCGCCGCGCTTGTCGCGGTTCCAGAGGTCGAACGGCGCCTTGGCGGGGATGTAGAGCAGCTGCGTGTACTCGGTGCGGCCCTCGACGCGGTTGTGCGTGTACGCGAGCGGCGCCTGGCTGTCGTGGCTGATCTGCTTGTAGAACTCCTCGTACTGCTCGGGCGTGATCTCGCTCTTCGGCCGCGACCACAGCGCCGCCGCCTTGTTGACGGTCTCCCACTCGTCGGTCGCGACCTGCTCCTTCTTCTCGGCGTCCCAGGTTTCCTTTCGCATCAGGATCGGCAGCGAGATGTGGTCCGAGTATTTCGAGATGATCGACTTGATCTTCCAGCGGTCGAGGAACTCCTCCTCGCCGTCGCGCAGATGCAGGATGACGTCGGTGCCGCGCGCGCTCTTGTCTATCGTCTCGACTTCGAAGTCGCCCGCGCCCTGCGACACCCAGCGCACGCCTTCGCCCGCGGCGAGCCCGGCGCGGCGCGATTCGACCGTGATGCGGTCGGCGACGATGAAGCCGCTGTAGAAGCCCACGCCGAACTGGCCGATCAGGTTGGCGTCCTTCTTCTGCTCGCCTTCGAGCGCGTGCATGAACTCGCGCGTGCCGCTCTTGGCGATCGTGCCCAGATGCGCGATCGCCTCAGCCTCCGACATGCCGATGCCGTTGTCGCGGATCGTGATCGTCTTCGCGTCCTTGTCGACGAGCACACGCACCTCGAGGGTCGGCGCGTCCTCGTACAGCGCCGGGTTGTTCAGCGCCTCGAAGCGCAGCTTGTCGCAGGCGTCGGACGCGTTCGAGATCAGCTCGCGCAGGAAGATCTCCTTGTTCGAGTACAGCGAATGCGTGACGAGGTGCAGGATCTGCTGCACCTCGGCCTGGAACGAGAGGGTCTGCTTGGTCATGGTCGATGCGAGGTGTGGAGTTGCGGATGCGCCGGCGCGATGCTCGCGCGCGAGGCAAGGTCGCCCAGATGGGGCCGCGGCGCGCAGATTTCAAGTCCTCGCCGGTCGGCACGGGGTGCTGAAGTAGCATCCGGGCATGACTTCCAGCCTGCTCGCTGCCCCACTCCTTGCCGCCGCCCTGCTCGCCGCGCTGCCCGCTGCGGCGCAAAACGCGCTCACCGTCTACGGCGGCTATCGCGGCGGCGGCTCGTTCGATCAAACGGTCGGCGCGGCGACGACGACCGACGATGTCGACTCCGGCGCCGCGTTCGCCGTCGCCTTCGAATGGGCGTTCGACGCCTCGCGCAACGGGCAGCTGTTCGCGAGCGGCCAGCGCACGCATCTGCAGCTCGCGCCGGGCAGCGCACAGGCGAGCGTGCCGCTCGACATCGGCTACCTGCACCTGGGCGGCGTCAACTACTTCGAGGGGCAGGCGGGTCACGGCCCATACGTGGCCGGCGGGTTGGGCGCGACCTTCATGTCGCCGGGCGGCGGCATGAGCTCGGAAGTCCGGCCGTCGATCAGCCTCGCGATCGGCTACGAGCACGCGCTGACGCCTTCGATCGCGCTGCGCGGCGAGCTGCGCGGCTACGCGACGCTGATCAACAGCAACGGCGGCTTCTTCTGCTCGGGCGGCTGCGTCGTCTCGATCCACGGCGACGGCATGTTCCAGGGCGAGGCCCTGCTCGGCCTGTCGATGCGGTTCTGATGCCGGCGTCAGCGACGCCGATCCGGCCCTGACGCCAACCGGCGCAATCCCCGCCATGCAGCACGCAGCTGACTCCCGCTACGCCTGGACGCGGCTTGGCGTCACGCTCGTCATGATGACGATAGGTAGCGCCGCGATGTACGTCGTCTCGGTCGTGCTGCCCGCGGTGCAGGCCGACTTCGGCGTCTCGCGCGCCGACGCTTCGCTGCCGTACACGATGATGATGATCGGCTTCGGCATCGGCGGCATCGTGATGGGGCGGCTCGCCGACCGCTTCGGCGTGATGGTGCCGCTGCTGATCGGCGCGGTGGGGCTGGGCGTCGGTTTCGCCGCCGCCGCGCTCGCGTCCAACATCATGGCGTTCTCGCTCGCGCACGGCGTGCTGCTCGGCCTCGTCGGCAGCTCGGCGACCTTCGTGCCGCTGATCGCCGACACGTCGCTGTGGTTCGTTCGCCGCCGCGGCATCGCGGTCGCGATCTGCGCGAGCGGCAACTACCTTGCGGGCGCGGTCTGGCCGCCGGTCGTGCAGCACTTTGTCGACACCATCGGCTGGCGCCAGACCTATTTCGGGATGGCCGCGTTCTCGGTGCTCACGCTGTCGCTGCTCGCGCTCTTCATGCGGCCGCGCCCGCCGCACGCGACGGCGGTGGCGGTGCCGGCCGCGCCGGCTTCGGGCACTGCACCGAAGGCCGCGACGGCCGAACCCAACGCCATGCCGTTCGGCCTGCCGCCGGCGCACGCGCTCGTGCTGCTGTGCATCGCCGGCCTTGCCTGCTGCGTCGCGATGTCGATGCCGCAGGTCCACATCGTCGCCTACTGCAGCGACCTCGGCTACGGCGCGGCGCGCGGCGCCGAGATGCTGTCGCTGATGCTCGGCGCCGGAATCATCAGCCGCCTCGTCTCGGGCGCGATCTGCGACCGCATCGGCGGCCTGCGCACGCTCGTCCTCGGCTCGGCGCTGCAGGGCGTCGCGCTGCTGCTCTTTGTGCCGTTCGACGGCCTTGCCTCGCTCTATGTGATCTCGGCGCTGTTCGGCCTCTTTCAGGGAGGCATCGTGCCGAGCTACGCGATCATCGTTCGCGAGCACTTCCCCGCCGCCGTCGCCGGCTCGCGCGTCGGCACGGTGCTGATGTTCACGCTGCTCGGCATGGCGCTCGGCGGCTGGATGTCGGGCAAGGTGTTCGACCTCACCGGCTCGTACCACGCCGCGTTCCTGAACGGCATCGCGTGGAACCTGCTGAACCTGACGATCGCGATCACGCTCTTGCGTCGCACGCTGCGCCGCCAGCCGCCGGCGCGGATGAGCGCGGCGTAGCTGCGCGGCGTCAGTGCTTCATCGAGTGTGGCGCGCCGAGCGCCTTGACCGGCGCGTTGACCGCGATCGATTCGCGCTTGCCGTCCTTGTCTTCGACGACGAGCGTGAGGGCGATGACCTCGCCCTCCTTCATCTGCTGCTTCACGTCCATCAGCATCAGGTGGTAGCCGCCCGGCTCGAGCTTGACCGGCTGGCCAGCCGGCAGCGCGAGCCCGGGGATCGCGTGCATCTTCATCACATTGCCGCTCATCGCCATCTCGTGAATCTCGGCGACGCCGGCGACCGGCGTCGAGACGGCGACGAGCTTGCCGCCCTGCGCCGAGGTGAGCGTCATGAACGCGCCGCTCGCCTTCTGGCCGGCGACCGTCGCGCGGACCCAGGCGTCGGCGACGGTCGTCTGCGCCAGCGTCAGCGGCGCCGCCAGCGCGAGCGCTGCGGCCATGAACATGCAACGGATTCGTTTCATCTCACCTGTCTCGAAAGGTTTGCGGCGGTCACCGGCGAAGCGCGGCTGCATCAAGCCGTCGGCAGCTTGTAGTCCTTGAACTGATCGCGCAGCCGGTTCTTCAGCATCTTGCCGGTCGCGCCGAGCGGGATCGCGTCGACGAAGACGACGTCGTCGGGCGTCCACCACTTGGCGATCTTGCCGTCGAAGAAGGCGATCAGCTCGTCGCGCGTGACCTCGGCGCCGGGCTTCTTGACGACGACGAGCAGCGGGCGCTCGTCCCACTTCGGGTGGTGCGCCGCGATGCACGCCGCCATCGCGACGGCCGGGTGCGCCATCGCGATGTTCTCGAGGTCGATCGAGCCGATCCACTCGCCGCCGGACTTGATCACGTCCTTGCTGCGGTCGGTGATCTGCATGTAGCCGTCGGCGTCGATCTTCGCAACGTCGCCGGTCGGGAACCAGCCGTGGCCGTCGGCGTCTGCGACGAGCGGGTTGCCGCCTTCGTCCTTGAAGTAGCGGTTCACGACCCACGGCCCGCGCACCAGCAGTTCGCCCGACTTCTCCCCGCCCCAGGGCAGTTCGGCGCCATCGTCGCCGACGATCTTCATGTCGATGCCGAAGATCGCGCGGCCCTGCTTCGCGTTGACCGCGTAGTGCTCCTCCTGCGATTGGCCGAGGTGCTTGGGCTTGTAGGCGCAGGCAGTGCCGAGCGGGCTCGTCTCGGTCATGCCCCAGGCGTGCAGGACGTCGACGTCGTACTTCTCCTTGAAGGCGCGGATCATCGCCGGCGGGCAGGCCGAGCCGCCGATCACGGTGCGGCGCATCGTGCTGAACTTCAGCTTGTTGGCGTCCATGTAGGCGAGCAGGCCCTGCCAGACAGTCGGCACGCCGGCCGAGACGGTGACCTTCTCGGACTCGAGCAGTTCGTGCAGCGACTTGCCGTCGAGCGCGGCGCCGGGGAAGACGAGCTTGGCGCCGACCATGCACGCCGCGTACGGCAGGCCCCAGGCGTTGACGTGGAACATCGGCACGACGGGCAGGATCGCGTCGCGCGCCGAGCAGTTCAGCGTGTCGGGCAGCGCGACGGCGTAGGTGTGCAGGATCGTCGAGCGGTGGCTGTAGAGGACGCCCTTCGGATTGCCGGTCGTTCCCGACGTGTAGCACAGCGACGACGCGGTGTTCTCGTCGAAGCTCGGCCAGACGTAGTGGTCCGACGCGGCGTCGAGCAGTTCCTCGTAGCACAGCAGGCCCGGGACCTTGCTCTCCTTGGGCATGTGCGCGCGGTCGGTCATCGCGACGAACTTCTTGATCGTCTTCACGCGCGACGCGAAGGCCTCGACGAGCGGCAGGAAGGTGAGGTCGAAGAACAGCACCGCGTCTTCGGCGTGGTCGGCGATGTAGACGACCTGATCCGGGTGCAGCCGCGGGTTGAGCGTGTGCAGCACGGCGCCCGACCCCGAGACGGCGTAGTACAGCTCCATGTGCCGGTAGCCGTTCCAGGCGATCGTCGCGACGCGGTCGCCCGACTGCACGCCAAGCTTCGCCAGCGCGTTGGCGAGCTTGCGCGAACGCGCGGCGAGCTCACGGAAGGTCTCGCGATGGATGTCGCCTTCGACGCGGCGCGAGACGATCTCCTGCTCGGCGTGGTGGCGCTCGGCGTGCACCAGCAGCGAGGAAATCAGGAGTTGCTGCTGCATCATCAGTCCGGGAATGGTCATGGTCGTCTCCTTGGTGTGGGTTTGCGGGATCGAGGATAAGTCAGTTGCTCCACCGCGCTGCGCGCGACCCACGACACATGAAACGGTTCTGTGGGCGGCGCGTGTCGGCGGCGGCGGCGGCGTGGCAGGGTGATGGACCCTCACCCCGGCCCTCTCCCGCGCGCGGGAGAGGGAGCAGGCCAACTCCCCTCGGGGAGAGGGTTGGGGTGAGGGGGCGTTGGCTCGCGAACCAACGCCGAACGAGCTGTTTGATCTGTGGTTTCACTTCAGGCCAGCACGACGTCGCGCTGCGCGAGGCGCTTGGCGAGTCCGGTCGCGAGCTTGTTGGCGAGGCCGTAGACCGAGACCTGCGGGTTGGCGCCGATGCTGGTCGGAAAGAGCGACCCGTCGTGCACCGACAGATTCGGCAGCTGCCAGTGCCGGCCGTCGGGGCGGGTGACGCCGCGCGCTTCGTCGGCCGCCATCGGGCAGCCGCCCATCACGTGGGCGCTGACGACGCGCGTGACGTAGGGCTTCATCGGCAGCTTCGCGATCGCGTCGCGCGCCTGCGGCCAGCTCGTCCACGTACCCGCGAGTTCGTGCACCGGCTGCACCGAGCGCGCGCCGGCCGCGAACTGGATCTCGGCCATGCTCAGGAAGGCGCGGCGCGCGCCGTCCATCACGAAATCGGTCAGCGGATAGTCGAGCACCGGGCTGCCGTCGGCGCGCAGCGCAACGCTGCCGCCCGGCGATTCGCCGTGGAAGCCGTCGCGCAAGAGCGCGATCAGCACATGCGTGTTCGGCATCCCGGCGAGCGCCTTCGACTGCGGCAGGCCGAAGCCCGGCAGCGTCGACGCCAGCAGCACCGGGTGCAGCGGCGGCACCTCGAGCTTGTAGCCGATCGGGCCGTCGATCGGCTCGGTCTCGAGGAAGTGGTCGGAG
>JBDHSE010000036.1:0-13820 GCA_039807955.1 Ideonella sp.
GCGAGTTGCACGAGCGCGTCTTCGCCTGGATCACGCTCGGCGACGAGCGCAACCTCGTGGCTGCGTTCGTTGGCGGGGTACGGCGCTATGTTCGCGGGGACGGCCCCCTCATCCCAACCCTCGCCCCCGAGCACGGGGGAGGGGGGCGGGAGACTCCCGCTCGCGGGAGAGGGCTCAAGTGAGGGTCGGTGAACGACATCAGGAGATCGACATGCTGCGACTCGAACTGATCGGCATCAGCAAGCAGTACCCCGCCGTCAAGGCCAACGACGGCGTCAACCTGCGCGTCAAGCCGGGCGAGATCCACGCCGTGCTCGGCGAGAACGGCGCCGGCAAGTCGACGATGATGAAGATGATCTACGGCGCCGTGCGGCCCGACGAAGGCGAGATCCGCTGGAACGGCCAGCCGGTGCAGATCGCCAACCCGGCGCAGGCGCGCGTGCTCGGCATCAGCATGGTCTACCAGCACTTCTCGCTGTTCGACACGCTGACGGCGGCCGAGAACGTCTGGCTCGGCCTCGACAAGTCGCTCTCGCTCGCCGAGGTGACGCGCCGCATCGTCGAGGTCGCCGCCGTCTACGGCCTGGGCGTCGAGCCGCAGCGGCCGGTGCACACGCTGTCGGTCGGCGAGCGCCAGCGCGTCGAGATCGTTCGCGCGCTGATGACGAACCCGAAGCTCCTGATCCTCGACGAGCCGACCTCGGTGCTGACGCCGCAGGCGGTCGAGCGGCTCTTCGTCACGTTGCGCAAGCTCGCGTCCGAGGGCTGCTCGATCCTCTACATCAGCCACAAGCTCGACGAGATCCGCGCGCTGTGCCACAACTGCACCGTGATGCGCGCCGGCAAGGTCACCGGCGAGGTCGACCCGGCGAAGGAGACGAACGCGAGCCTGTCGCGGCTGATGATCGGCGCCGAGCCGCCGCAGCTCCAGCACCACACGGGCGAGCCGGGCGCGACGGTGCTCGAGGTGCAGCGGCTGTCGCTGCCGAAGCAGGACCAATTCGGCATGACGCTCGTCGACATCGGCTTTGCGGTGCGCGCCGGCGAGATCGTCGGCATTGCCGGCGTCTCGGGCAACGGCCAGCAGGAGCTGATGGCGGCGCTGTCGGGCGAGGACATGCGCGCCGCACCGAACTCGATCACGCTCTTCGGCAAGCCGATCGGCAACCATTCGCCGCGCCGCAGGCGCAAGGCGGGGCTGCACTTCGTCCCCGAGGAGCGCCTCGGCCGCGGTGCGGTGCCGACGCTGTCGCTCGCGCAGAACACGCTGCTGACGCGCACCGAGGCGGTGTCGGCTGGGGGCTGGATCAAGGTCAGCGCGGTGCAGCTGCTCGCCGCGCACCTGATCAGCCGCTACAACGTTCGCGCCGGCGGCGCCGGCGCGGCGGCCAAGTCGCTCTCGGGCGGCAACCTGCAGAAGTTCATCGTCGGCCGCGAGATCGACGCGAAACCCAAGCTGCTGATCGTCTCGCAGCCGACCTGGGGCGTCGACGTCGGCGCGGCGGCGCAGATCCGCGGCGCGCTGCTCGCGCTGCGCGACGCGGGCTGCGCCGTGCTCGTCGTCAGCGAGGAGCTCGACGAGCTGTTCGAGATCTGCGACCGCATGGTCGTCATCGCGCAAGGCAAGGTCTCGCCGTCGGTGCCTACGGCGCAGGCGACGATCGAGATGATCGGCGAGTGGATGTCGGGGCTGTGGGACAAACCGGCCGCGGACGCCGCGGCGAGGGAGCACGCGCATGCTTAAGTTCGAAACCCGGCCCGAGCCGTCGCGCGTGATGTCGATCGCATCGCCGCTGCTCGCGCTCGCGATCACTGTCGTCGTCGGCGTCGCGCTGTTCGCGATCCTCGGCAAGGACCCGGTCAAGGGCCTGCAGGTGTTCTTCGTCGAGCCGGTGCGAAGCGTCTATGCGCTGTCGGAACTCGCGATGAAGGTGACGCCGCTGCTGCTGATCGCGCTCGGCCTGTCGGTCTGCTTTCGATCGAACATCTGGAACATCGGCGCCGAGGGCCAGTTCATCATGGGCGCGGTGTTCGCCGGCGGCGTCGCGATGCAGGCCGGGCCGGCGACCAGCCACTGGGTCGTCGTCCCCATCCTGCTCGCGGGCGTAGTCGGTGGCATGGTCTGGGCCGGCATCGTCGCGCTCTTGCGCGACCGCTTCAACGCCAACGAGATCCTCGTCAGCCTGATGCTCGTCTACGTCGCCGACATGGTGCTGAACTACCTCGTCTACGGCCCGTGGAAGGACCCGCAGGGCTACAACTTCCCGCAGACGATCACCTTCGCCACGTCGACCCAGGTGCCGCGCCTGATGCAGGGCATGCGCACCAACATCGGCCTCTTGATCGCGCTCGGCGCGGTGGCCGCGTTCTGGATCATGATGTTTCGCACCTACGCCGGATTCCAGCTCGAGGTCGGCGGCCTTGCGCCGGCGGCGGCGCGCTACGCCGGCTTCTCGTCGCGCAAGGCGCTGTGGACGGCGCTGCTGTTGTCGGGGGCGACGGCGGGGCTGGCCGGTGCGCTCGACGTCGCCGGGCCGCTCGGCCAGCTCACGCCGCACGTGCCGGCGGGCTACGGCTTCGCCGCGATCATCGTCGCCTTCGTCGGCCGCCTGCATCCGGTAGGCAGCGTGTTCTCGGCGATCCTGATGAGCATGTTCTACATCGGCGGCGAACTCGCGCAGTCGCGGCTCGGGCTGCCGAAGTCGCTCACCGGCGTGTTCCAGGGGCTGCTGCTGTTCGCGCTGCTCGCCTGCGACACGCTGATCTACTACCGCATCCGCTGGGCCGCGGCGCGGCCGGCGGCGGCCAACAAGATCGCGCCGGCGACGGCAGGGGAGGCCTGATGGAAGCCGTCGCACTCCTCATCGCGGCGACGCTCAACGCCGGCACGCTGCTCGCGTTCGCGTCGCTCGGACTCTTGATCAACGAGCGATCGGGCATCGTCAACCTCGGCGCCGAAGGCATCATGCTGGTCGCCGCGATCACCGGCTTCGCGACCTCGTTTCACACCGGCAGCGACATCCTCGCGTTCGCCGCCGGCGCCGCCGCCGGCGCGCTGCTGGCGGCGGCGTTCGGCTTCCTCGTCATCTGGCTCAACACCAACCAGTACGCGACGGGGCTCGCGCTGACGCTGTTCGGCGCCGGCTTCTCGGCCTTCGTCGGCATCGGCTACGCGCCCGAGAAGCTGAGCGAGCGGTTGCGCTTCGAGGTGCCGTTCCTGGCCGACATTCCGTTCGTCGGCGCGGCGCTCTTCAAGCAGCATCCGATGGTCTACGTCGCGATCGCGCTCACCTTCGGGCTGATGTGGTTCCTCTACAAGACGCGCGCCGGGCTCGTGCTGCGCGCGGTCGGCGAGTCGCCCGAGTCGGCGCACGCGCTCGGCTATCCGGTGCGGCGCATCCGCATGTTCGCGGTGATTGTCGGCGGCGCGCTGTGCGGCATCTCGGGCGCCTACGTCTCGGTCGTCTACACGCCGCTGTGGGTCGAGGGCATGGTCGCCGGCAAGGGCTGGATCGCGCTCGCGCTGACGACGTTCGCGACGTGGCGGCCGATCCGCGTGCTGCTCGGCGCGTATCTGTTCGGCGGCGTGACGATGCTGCAGTTCGCGCTGCAGGGCGAGGGCGTGCAGATCGCGAGCCAGTTCCTCACCATGCTGCCGTACCTCGCGACGATCGTCGTGCTGGTGCTGATCTCGCGCAACGAGAGCTTCATCAAGGCCAACATGCCGGCGTCGATCGGCAAGCCGTTCTTCCCCGGCGCTTGACGGCGGGGGGCGGATCGGATGTGTTTGATAATCGCCGCTCGCGGCCCGGGCCGCACCTGAATTGTTGTTGGACGTTCAACCTGGAGATGCCATGACTCGAGTTTCCAAACGCGCATTGCTGAAGGCCACCGGCTGGGGCGTGCTCGCCGCGGCGGCGGCGCTCGCCGGCTGCGGCAAGAAGGAAGAGGCGGCGCCCGCCGCCGCGCCGGCCCCGGCTTCGGCGCCGGAGGCCGCGGCGTCGGTCGCGGCGGCCAAGGCCGAACCGCTGAAGGTCGCGTGGCTCTACATCGGCCCGGTCGGCGACGGCGGCTGGACCTTCGCCCACGACAACGGCCGCAAGGCGGTCGAGAAGGAGTTCGGCGACCGCGTCGTCACGACCTACGTCGAGAAGGTGCCCGAGTCGGCCGACGCCGAGCGCGTGCTGCGCGACGTCGCGGGCCAGGGCAACAAGCTGATCTTCGGCACGACCTTCGGCTACATGGAGCCGATGGTGAAGGTCGCCGCCGACATGCCGGACGTGAAGTTCGAGCACGCGACGGGCTACAAGACGGCGCCCAATCTGCGCACCTACGACAGCCGCACCTACCAGGGCGCGTACATGGCCGGCGTGATCGCCGGCGGCATGACCAAGACCAACACGCTCGGCGTCGTCGGCTCGGTGCCGATCCCGGAGGTGATCCGCAACATCAACAGCTTCACGCTCGGTGCGCAGTCGGTCAACCCGAAGATCAAGACCAAGGTCGTCTTCATCAACGACTGGTTCAACCCGCCGAAGGAAACCGAGGCGGCGCAGTCGCTGATCAACGCCGGCGCCGACGTGCTGATGCAAAACACCGATTCGTCGGCCGTGCTGCAGACCGCCGAGAAGGCTGGCAAGTTCGCCTTCGGCTGGGACTCCGACATGCAGTCCTACGCGCCGAACGCGCACCTCGCGTCGGCCGTCATCAACTGGGGCCCGTACTACATTCAGGAGGTCAGGAACGTGCTCGACGGCACGTGGCAGACCGGCAAGGCCTGGTGGGGGGTGAAGGAGGGCGCGATCGACCTCGTCTCGATCTCCGACAAGGTGCCGGCCGAACTCAAGGCCAAGGCCGAGGCCGCCAAGGCCGGCCTGAAGGACGGCAGCCTCGTCATCTGGAAGGGCCCGATCGTCGACCAGGACGGCAAGGAAGTGCTGAAGAAGGACGAGGTCGCCGACGACAACTTCCTGCGCGGCATCAAGTTCTTCGTCAAGGGCGTCGACGCGAAGATGCCCGGCGCGAAGTAGCGCGCCGCCCGACCCGCGCCGGCCGCCCCCCCTCGAGGGGCGCTCGCGATGCCGCCGGGTCGGCCCTGGCCGCTTGATCGGGTCGCTTGCGCGTCGTGTCTCGCACGATGCGCGGGGAGCAGTTGAAGTGAGCGCGTTGCAGGACTGGTGGCTGCCGCTTTCGGCGGCCGACGATCCGGGCACCGGCCGGTGCCGCCCGGCGCGGCATTTCGAGACCGCGCTGGTGCTGTGGCGGGCGACCGAGGGTCCGGCCGTCTTCGACGACCGTTGTCCGCACCGCGGCGCAAGCCTCTCGCTCGGCCGCGTGCACGACGACCGGCTCGAATGCCCGTATCACGGCTGGCGCTTCGCGCACGACGGCCGTTGCGTCGAGGTGCCGGCGGTGCCGGGCTTCCAACCGCCGTCCGGCCATGGCGCCCGCACCTGGCAGGTGATCGAGCGCCACGGCCTCTTGTGGGCGGCCGGCGCGTCGGCGTCCGACGCCGAGCCTTTCGCGCCACCGGCGCTCGCCGGACTGCCGAAGACGCGCGTGCTGTGCGGGCCGTTCGACGTGGCGACCAGTGCGCCGCGCGTGGTCGAGAACTTCCTCGACACCGCGCACTTCGGCTTCGTGCACGAGGGCTTCCTCGGCGCGCGCGATCATGTCGAGGTGCCGGCCTACGAGGTCGCGCACGACGCGCTCGGCCGCCCCGGCGTGCCGCACTACCGCGCCTGGCAACCGCGGGCCGCTTCGGCGTCCGCCGGCGGCGCCTGGGTCGACTACCGCTACCAGGTCCTGTCGCCGCTTTCAGCGCTGCTGCACAAGCAGGCCGGCGCGGACGGTCCCGATGAGGCCTATGTGCTGTGGACGAGCCCGACCGGCCGCGAAAGCTGCCGCGCCTGGTTCACGATCGCCACCGCCGACCCGCATGCCGATGCCGGCGTGCTGCGCAGCTTCCAGCAAACCATCTTCGCGCAGGATCAACCGGTGCTCGAGTCGCAACGCCCGCGCGAACTGCCGCTGTCGGTCGGCGAGGTGCACAGCGCCGCCGACCGCTTCAGCGCCGCCTACCGCCGCTGGCTGCGCGATATCGGCTTCTCGTACGGCTGCTGCTGATCGCCGAGAATACGGGCTCTTGCAACCCGCACGAAGCCGCCCCGGCGCCGACCCGGATCGCGGCGCGGCCCCATCCTTTCCCGCCATGACGAGCATCGACTTCGACGCCATCCCCCGTGCCCGCCTGCCGGCGCTGCTGCGCGCGATGCCCAAGGCCGAACTGCACCTGCACATCGAGGGTTCGCTCGAGCCCGAATTGATCTTCAGGCTCGCGAAGCGCAACGGCGTCGCGCTCGCCTACCCGAGCGTCGAGGCGCTGCGCGCGGCGTACGCCTTCACCGACCTGCAAAGCTTCCTCGACATCTACTACGCCGGCGCGTCGGTGCTGTTGAAGGAGGAAGACTTCTTTGACCTCGCCTGGGCCTACTTCGAGCGCGCCGCCGCCGACAACATCGTCCACGCCGAGATCTTCTTCGACCCGCAGACGCACACGTCGCGCGGCGTGACTATCGAGGCCGTGATCAAGGGGCTCTCGCACGCCTGCCGGCGCGCGCACGCCGAACTCGGCATCAGCGCGAAGCTGATCCTGTGCTTCCTGCGCCACCTGAGCGAGGACGACGCGCTCGCGACGCTCGACGCCGCGCTACCGCATCGGCACCACTTCATCGGCGTCGGCCTCGACAGCGGCGAGCGCGGCAACCAGCCCGAGAAGTTCGCCCGCGTCTTCGCAAGAGCGCGCGCCGCCGGGCTGCACCTCGTCGCGCACGCCGGCGAGGAAGGGCCGCCCGAATACATCCGCGCCGCGCTCGACGTGCTCGGCGTCGAGCGCATCGACCACGGCGTGCGCTGTACCGAGGATGCCGCGCTCGTCGCGCGCCTGGCGCGCGAGCGCACGCCGCTCACCGTCTGCCCGCTGTCGAACGTCAAGCTGTGTGTCTTTCCGAAGCTGGCCGACCACAACCTGCCGGCGCTGCTCGAAGCGGGGCTGTGCGCAACGGTCAACTCCGACGACCCGGCTTACTTCGGCGGCTACCTGAACCAGAACTTCGTCGAGACCTTCGCCGCGCTGCCGCGCCTCGCCGCGCGCGACGCCTACACCCTTGCGCGCAACAGTTTCGAGGCGAGCTTCGCGCCGGCCGGCGACAAGGCGCGCTGGATCGCGGCGCTCGACCACTGCTTCGCCAACGCCTGAACCCGCCCGCGCGCGCCGAACCGGAACCCCCACATGCTGGAACTGCTGACCTCACCCGAGGCCTGGATCGCGTTCGCGACGCTGACCGCGCTCGAACTCGTGCTCGGCATCGACAACATCATCTTCATCTCGATCCTCGTCGACAAGCTGCCGCGCGAGCGGCGCGAGTTCACGCGCCGCCTTGGCCTGTTCATGGCGATGTTCATGCGCGTCGCGCTGCTGCTCGTGCTGGCGTGGATTGTCGGCCTCGTCGAGCCGCTCTTTACCGTCTTCGGCTGGCCGGTGTCGGGGCGGGACCTGATCCTGATCCTCGGCGGCCTGTTCCTGATCTGGAAGAGCACGAGCGAGATCCACGAAGCCTTCGAAGGCGCCGCCAGCCCGAAGACGGCCGGCGCGGTGAAGGCCGGCTTCGCCGCCGTCATCCTGCAGATCATGGTGCTCGACATCGTGTTCTCGCTCGACTCGATCATCACCGCCGTCGGCATGGTCGACGACGTGCGCGTGATGATCGCCGCCGTCGTCGCGTCGGTCGCGCTGATGATGCTGTTCGCCGGGCCGATCGGCAACTTCGTCTCCGAGCATCCGACGATCAAGATGCTCGCGCTGTCGTTCCTCGTCGCGATCGGCGTCCTGCTGATCGCCGAGGGCTTCGGCAACCACGTGCCCAAGGGCTACATCTACTTCGCGATGGCGTTCTCGGTCACCGTCGAGATCCTGAACATCCGCCTGCGCAAGACGGCCGAGCGCAACGCGCGCGCCGCCGCTGCCGCCGAGGATTCCAGCGCGGGCTGAAACCCGGCGCGGGAGCCGGCGGGCGCGGCGACGCGGCGCGCAGGCTTGTATCCAGATCGAACCGCGACCCGGCGTGCCACCGCCGGGCCGAAGGTTGTTTCCAACGTGGCCATGTAGAGGAACACCATGTACAAAAACCTCGCCCGCGCACTGCTGTGCGCGATCGCCGCCGCCCTCTTCGCGCCGCACGCCGGTGCGGCCGATGTGCCCCCGCTGAAGATCGGCTTCGTCTACATGAGCCCGATCGGCGACGCCGGCTGGACGTATCAGCACGACCTCGGCCGCCGGGCGATGGAAAAGGCGCTCGGCGACAAGGTGAAGACGACGGTCGTCGAGTCGGTCGCCGAAGGGCCCGACGCCGAGCGCGTGATGCGCGACCTCGCGCGCCAGGGCAACAAGCTGATCTTCGCGACGAGCTTCGGCTACCTCGAGCCGGCGCTGCGCGTCGCGGCCGACTTCCCCGATGTCCGCTTCGAGCAGGCCGGCGGCTACAAGACTGCCGCCAACGTCAACACCTACAACGCGCGCTACTACGAGGCACGCTACCTCGCCGGGCTGCTCGCCGGCAGGGTGAGCAAGACCGGCGTCGCCGGCTACGTCGCCGGCTTTCCGGTGCCCGAGGTGATCCAGGGCATCAACGCCTTCGCCCTCGGCATGCGCGCGGCGAACCCGCAGGCGGTCGTCAAGGTCGTTTGGCTCGACACCTGGTTCGACCCGCCGCGCGAGCGCGACGCCGCGATCACGCTGACCAGCCAGGGCGCCGACGTGCTGACCAACCACAGCGCATCGACCGCCGTCGTCCAGGCCGCCGAGGAGAAGGGCGTCGGCGTCATCGCCTACCAGAGCGACATGCACCGCATCGCGCCGCACGCGCAGCTCACCGCGATCACCCACGAATGGGGCGGCTACTACACGAAGGTCGCGCGCTCGGTGCTCGACGGCAGCTGGCGCGTGCATCCGGTCTGGGGCGGCATGAAGGACGGCTTCGTGAAGCTCGCGCCGTTCAACGCGAGCGTGCCGAAGGACGCCGCCGCGTTCGTGAAGGCGCGCGAGGCCGACCTCGTCGCCGGCCGCCTGCACCCGTTCGCCGGCCGCATCGCCGACCGCGACGGCCGCGTCCGCAACGAAGCCGGCGTCATGCCCGACGCGCAGATCGCGACGATGGACTGGTTCGTGCCGGGCGTCGTCGGCAGCTTGCCGCAACGCTGAGGCCGCGGCAGCGCCGGGGCAGAATCGGGGTGCGGCGCCCGCCGCTCTCAAGCCGACCGGGAAACCGAACGACGCCGACCGCCCATGGCCAGCCCACCGTCCACCGCCGAACGGGTCGTCACGCGCGACGCCCAGCGGCTTGCCGCCCAGTTGTCGACCCGGCTCGACGGCCACAGGACGAGCGGCGAGGCGTTCGTCGCGTCGATCTACGGCGAATGGGGGATCGGCAAGACGCGCTGCCTGCGCGACGTCGAGGCCGTCTTCCAGCAGCGGCTCGCGCAGGCGATCGCCGGCCTGTCGGACGCCGACGTCGCGCAGATCGTCGTGCCCGTCTTCTTCGACCCCTGGCAGTACGAGCACGAGGAGCACCTTGTCGTCCCGCTGCTGAAGACGATCGAACTCGCGCTCGACCGCGTTGCCCGCGAGGTCGAGACGAAGCGCGAATCGCAGGCGTCGCCGGGCGACGCATTTGCCGCGCGCGCCCAGCGCTTCGGCGCCGAGGTTCGCAACGCCGGCGGCGTGTTCGGCGATGTCGCGGTTTCGCTGTTGAGCGCATTCAAGTTCAAGTTCGCGCCGCTGAAGGAGGTGATCGGCATCGAGGTCGATTTCGCGCCGAAGGATGCCTTCGAGGCTGCCCGCAAGGCGCAGGACAAGCGCGACGCCGCCGCCGCCGTCGCACCCGCGCCGTGGTATCGACGGCTCTGGGCCCCGGTGCCGCAAGGCGATGCCGGCGCAGGCGAAGCGCGCCTCGATGCCGTGCACGCGCGCCTGGGCCGGCGCGAGTCGATCTACTTCGACCTGCGCTCGGCGCTGCAGGCGTTGACGCTCGGCGACCGCAGTCCGTCGCTGCGCCTCGTCGTGCTGATCGACGACCTCGACCGCTGCCTGCCGGAGAAGGCGATCCAGGTGCTCGAGTCGGTCAAGCTGTTCCTCAACATTCCCGGCTTCTCGTTCGTCCTCGCGGTCGACGACGAAGTCGTCGAGCGCGGCGTCGCGCACCGCTACAGCGCGTACACCGCGGCGGCGCGGGGCGAGGGCGGCGGCGCATCGGCGTCGGGACTGCCGATCACCGGCGCCGAGTACCTCGAGAAGATCGTCCACCTGCCGGTGCACCTGCAGCGCTGGACGAAGGCCGAGGCCAGCGACTTCCTGCGCGCGACCTACCCGGGCCTGTTCACCGCCGGCAAGCGTCCGCCGCAGGCCGACCCGGCAGACAGGCGCGATGGACACGTCGCCGCCGCCACGGGGATCGGAAGCAGCACGTCCGACGCCGAGGCGCAGGCGCTGCTCGATCTGGTGCTCGCCGCCGTGCCGCTCGTTCCGCGCAAGCTGATCCGCCTTTCGGAAGCGCTCGAGTACCAGCAGGCGCACATCCTCGATTCGCTGAAGTACGGCTTGCTCTGGCGGCCGCTGCACGCGGCGCGGGTGACCGCGCTGCAGCAGCTGTACCCGGCGCTGTACCGCCACCTGCGTTTGCGCCCGGTCCGCTACTGGCGCCTCTTCGAGCTGCGGCGCGACGATTTCGGAGAGCCGACGCTCGGCAATGGCCAGTCGCTCGCCGACCTGCGCAAACGGTTCGCGGAGCGCAGCAAGGAAGACGCAACGCCGGCGGCGAAAGGGGTCCGGGCCGAGACGCTGCGCGAGAACCTCGATCTGCTGCAACTCGTCGACGAAGCCGGCCGCCAACGCGGCAGCCCCGATCCGCTGAAACTATTCCCGCCGGAAACGTCAACGATCGACCGCACCGTCGAGGGCATCCGGCGGGGGTTGAGCTACGACGAGTTCGCACACCTGTACCTGCACGGCGTTGCGCTCGATCCGGCGTCGCCGGCGCTCGAGGTCAAGGCGCTCGAGCCAGCGCCGGAGCGCGTCGCGACGATCGCCGACGCAGATCGTCTGCTCGACACGCTGCTCGACGCCGACACCCTGGCGCGGCGCGAGTTCCTGCAGGCCGCGCCGCTCGACGGGCGGCTGCCCGACGACGCGTTCGAACGTCTGGTCGCCGGCATGGCCGACCGCCGCGACCGCGTGCTCGACATCGAATGGCTGCGCGACATCGCGGCGCTCACCAGCGCCGAGCAGATGCTGCGCCTGTACCAGGATCTGCATGTGCTCGATGCCCATGCATCGCAAGGAGTTCCCGAATGAAGGCGCCCAAAGAGACCCCGTCGCAATTGCATCCGGCGGTCGAGGCGGTCGAGCTGTTGGTGCGCAAATGGAACCCGCCGTACCGCGCGCCGCGCGCGATCGCGCTCGAAGGGGCAAATGTCCTCGAACTGCCGCCGGGCTTCGATGCGTTGCCGATCGCGGGCGCCTACCTGCGCGGCCTCGGACTCGGGCCGCTGAGCGATGATGCGCTGCCGCTGTGCGACCTTCGCGGCTGCTCGGCGCGGGCGCCGTCGCCATCGCACTTCGAGCGGCGGGCGTCGTTGCGGGAGCGATTGCGTGCTGCCCAGGGCGACATGGTCTTCCCCGCGCTGCGGGCCCGGACGCATGAAGCGCCCCCTGGGCATACCGGTGACGTGTTGAGCGTCGCGTTCGAACCCAACGGCCGCCACCTCGCGAGCGCGGGCGTCGATGGTGTCGTGCGGCTGTGGGCGCTGCAGGCCGACGGCAAAGCGCGGGAGACGGCGCGCCTGACCGGTCATGCCAGCTGGGTGCAGAGCGTCGCCTTCAGCCCCGATGGCCGCCAGCTCGCGAGCGCGGGCGAGGACGGCGTGCGTCTGTGGGCGATGCAGTCCGACGGAACGGCGAGAGAGAGCGCCTGCCTGTCGGGTGATACCGATTTCGTGCGAAGCATCGCCTTCCATCCAGACAGCCGGCATCTCGCCAGCGCGGGCGACGACGGCAGCGTGCGGCTGTGGGCGCTGCACAACGATGGCACGGCGCGCGAGACCGCGAGCCTGCCGAGCGCGACCGGCGCGATTCGCAGCGTCGCTTTCAGCCCTGACGGTCGTCATCTTGCCAGTGCGGGCTACGACGACAGCGTGCGGCTGTGGGCGCTGCAGGCCGATGGCACGGCGCGCGAAGGCGCGAGTCTGTCGAGTGGGAGCGACCAGGTCGGAAGCGTCGCGTTCAGCCCCGACGGCCGCCATCTTGCCGGTGCGGGCGACGACGGCAATGTGCGGCTGTGGACGTTGCAGGCCGAAGGCACGGCGCGCGAGAGCGCGCGCCTGCCCGGACACGCCGGCGTGGTGCACGCCGTCGCTTTCAGTGCCGATGGCGGCCAACTCGCGAGTGCCGGGGCCGACGGAAGCGTGCGGCTGTGGACGCTGCAGCCCGGCGGGACGGCGCGCGAAATCGCGAGACTGTCCGCAGAAGCCGGCGGCGCATTCAGCGTCGCGTTCCGCCCCGACGGCCGCCAAGTCGCGAGCACGGGTACACAAGGCAGCGTGCGGTTGTGGGCGTTGCAGGCCGATGGCACGGCGCGCGAACTCGAACGACTGCCCAGCCGCACCCATGCGTTGCGGAGCGTTGCTTTCCACCCCGACGGCCGCCAACTTGCGAGCGCGGGCGCCGACGGCAGCGCTCGGTTGTGGGCGCTGCAGACCGACGGCACGGCGCGTGAGACTGCGAGCCTGTCGGGGCACAGTGGCGGAGTCTGGAGTGTTGCGTTCCACCCCGCCGGTCGCCAGCTTGCGAGCGCAGGCGCCGACGGCAGCGTCCGGTTGTGGGCGCTGCAGACCGACGGCACGGCGCGTGAGAGCGCGAATCTGTTGGGTCACAGTGGCGGAGTCTGGAGCGTCGCGTTCCATCCCGACGGCCGCCAGCTCGCGAGTGCTGGCGTCGACGGCCTCGTTCGTCTGTGGGCACTGCAGTCCGACGGCACGGCACGTGAGAGTGCGAGACTGCCTGGTCAAACCAAGGGTCACGGCGTACGGAGCGTTGCCTACAGTCTCGACGGCCGCCAGCTCGCGGGCGCGGAAAGCGATGGCAGCGTGCGGCTGTGGGCACTGCATGGCGACGGCACGGCGCACGAGAGCGCAATCCTTTCCCGTCATGCCGGACGGGCGCAGTGCGTGGCTTTCCATCCCAACGGTCGCCAACTCGTGAGCGCGAGCCCGAGCGTCATCGGCGGGGTGCACCTGTGGTCGTTGCATCCCGACGGTACCGAGAGCGGGAACGCGAACCTGTTCGAGCAGGTCAACGGCGTGTCGAGCGTTTCCTTCCATCCCGACGGTCGCCAACTTGCGAGCGCGGGCTATGACGGCACCGTGCGCCTCTGGTCGATGCGGGACGATGGCACGGCAAGCGAGATCGCGAGCCTGTCTGGCCACACGGGCAACATCGAAAGCGTTGCCTTCAGCCCGGATGGCCGCCATCTCGCGAGCGCGGGCGACGACGGCTGCATCGTGCTCTGGGGCAAGGACGACGATCTGCCCGACGCGGTTTGGCGTCGGATCTGGCTCGACCTCGGTGCGGGCCTCGCTCTTCTCGAACCCGACGCGCCGGATGCATGGCAGCTCATGCGCAGCGACGGCCGGCCGTGGGAAACCGAGTGGCGCGACGACAGCGTGCTGCCGTGCGATCCGGTGCTTTACGACTGGCTGTGGTTCAGCGA
>JBDHSE010000037.1:0-13631 GCA_039807955.1 Ideonella sp.
ACCTGCGCGCTGCAGCGCACGCGGCTCGCGGCGGCGTCGAGCTCGAAGTCGACCGCGACGCGCGTGATCGGCAGCGGATGGCACAGCGGGATCAGATCGCTCGTGCGCTTGGCGGCCTGGATCGCGGCGATGCGCGCGACGCCGAGCACGTCGCCCTTCTTCGCGCTGCCGCTTGCGATCAGCGCGAGGGTCGCCGGCTGCATGCGGATCGTGCCCTCGGCGCGGGCGACGCGGTGCGTCTCGGCCTTGGCGCCAACGTCGACCATGTGTGCCTGGCCCTGGGCGTCGAAGTGGGTCAGCGCGGCAGGCGCCTTGGTGGGTTTCATCGACGGAACGAAAGACGCGGCAGAGAAGACAAAGGGGCCAAAGGGGCAACGAAGCGGCAACTTGGCGCTGGCATCATAGCGGCGCGTCGGCCCACCCGGCCTGCCCGAGCCCGCTGTAGCCTGATACCGCATGTTCCTGCCTGCTCACCCCGGCGCGAGGCGATGAAGCCGTCCCCCCGCCATCAGATTCGTCCAGCCCGGCGGACGGCGCGGCGCCTCGCCGCGGCCGTCTGCGCCGCGCTCGCCTTCACGTCGGTCGCGCCGCCGGCCGCGCTCGCCCAGTCGCCCAACGCGCTGCCGGCGCTCGGCGATTCGGCGTCCGACGATCTGAGCGTCGGCACCGAGCGCGAGATCGGCATCCAGATCATGCGCATCGTGCGCCGCGACCCGGCGTATCTGGACGACCCGATGCTGCTCGAGTACGTCAACGAAATCTGGCAACCGCTCGTCGCCGCGGCGCGCAAGAACGGCAACATCACCGAAGAGATCGACCTGCGCTACACCTTCGAGCCGTTCCTCGTTCGCGAACGCAGCGTCAACGCGTTCGCGCTGCCGGGCGGCTTCGTCGGCGTCCACCTCGGGCTGATCGCGATGACGGTCGACCGCGACGAGCTGGCCGCGGTGCTGGCGCACGAGCTGTCGCACGTCACGCAGCGCCACATCGCGCGCTCGATCGGCGTCAGCAAGCAGGCTTCGCTGCTCGGCATCGTCGCGACCATCCTCGGCGTTCTCGCGTCGAGCCGGATGGGCGGTCCGAGCGCTGGCAACGCCGCGCAGGCGGCCGTCACCGGCGGGCAGGCGGCGGCGATCCAGACCCAGCTCAACTTCTCGCGCGACATGGAGCGCGAGGCCGACCGCGTCGGCTACGGCGTGCTGAGCGAAGCAGGCTACTCGCCGGCCGGCATGGCGGCGATGTTCGACAAGCTCGAGAACGCCTCGCGCCTGATGGACGACGGCAACTACCCCTACCTGCGCAGCCACCCGCTGACCGTCGAGCGCATCGGCGAGGCGCGCGCGCGGCTGGGCGGCGCGAACGTGCCGGCGTACACCGGCGACATCCTCGAGCACGCGATCGCGCAGGCGCGCTCGCGCGTGCTGATGGACCCGCGCGTCGAATCGCTGCGCCGGATGCAGGACCTCGACGCCGACGCGGTGCGTGCGCCCGACGCTGCGGCCAGCGCCGCCCGGCCGAAGCGCGACGCCAACATCGAGCAGTTGCCCGACGTCGCGGTGTTCGGCATCGGCAGCGCGACGCAGCGGCTCGGCGCGGCCTACGCGAGCGCGCTCGCGTCGACGCTGCTCAAGGACTGGGCGCGCGCCGACCGGGCGCTCGCCATCGCGTTCAAGGTCGCCGAGCAGAACGGCAAGCCCGACGCCCGCGCCGTGCGCGCGGTGCGCTTGCTCGCGGTGCAGTCGCTCGCCGACCGCGGCGATCTGGACCGGGCACTGGCGATGCTCGCGCCGCTGCGCGACGAAGTCTCGCGCCCGGTCCTGCTACAGCAGGCGCAGCTCGCCCGCGCGCTCGCCGCGCGCGATGCGAAGACGGCGCAGGCCGAGCTGCGCAACAGCGAGGACCGGCTGCAGACCTGGGTCGCGAACCACCCGCTCGACGCGTCGGCGTGGAAGGCGCTCGGCGATCTGTGGGCGGCGGACGGCCAACCGCTGCGCGCGCTGCGCGCCGACGCCGAGACCCAGTACGCGCTCGGCGACCTGCCGGGCGCGATCGAGCGCCTGCGCGCTGGCCAGCGCATGGCGCGCACCGCGAGCGCGTCGGACTATATCGAGGCGTCGGTGATCGACTCGCGGCTGCGCGCAATCAGCGCCGAGATGCGCGCAATCCTCGAAGCGCAGAAGAAGGCGGGCCGGATCGGCGGCTGACGGTGCCCCGCGGCTGACCGCGCCGAGGGCCTACGCCGTGCTCGCGATCACGCCGCCGCCGAGGCAGACCTCGCCGTCGTAGAGCACCGCCGACTGGCCGGGCGTGACGGCCCATTGCGGATCGTCGAAGTCGAGCGTGAATCTGCCGCCTTCGGCATGGGCGAGGCTGCACGCCGCATCGCTCTGGCGGTAGCGCGTCTTCGCCGAGTAGCGGCCGGCGCGCGGCGCGGCGCCCGCGATCCACGCCGCGTCGTCGGCGGCAAGCGACGTCGATAGCAGCCACGGATGGTCGTGGCCCTGCACGACGTAGAGCGTGTTGGCCGCCATGTCCTTGCGCGCAACGAACCACGGCGCGTGCTCGCCCGCGCCGCGCGCCGCGCCGCGCTCCTTCACGCCGCCGATGCCGATGCCCTTGCGCTGGCCGCGGGTGTAGAACGACAGGCCGACGTGTTCGCCGAGCCGGCGCCCGCGGTCGTCGAGGATAGCCCCCGGCGTGTGCGCGAGGTAGCGGTTCAGGAACTCGCGAAACGGCCGCTCGCCGATGAAGCAGATGCCGGTCGAATCCTTCTTGCGCGCGTTCGGCAGCCCGATTTCGGTAGCGATGCGGCGCACTTCGGTCTTCGCGAGGCTGCCGACCGGAAACAGCGTGCGCGCAAGCTGCGCCTGCGTCAGCCGGTGCAGGAAGTAGCTCTGGTCCTTCAGCGGATCCAGCCCGCGCAGCAGCTCGAAGCGGCCGGCGCCGCCTGCGGCGGCACTTGCCGCACCCTGCTCGCGCACCCGCGCATAGTGTCCGGTCGCGATGCGCTCGGCGCCGAGCGCCATCGCGTGGTCGAGGAAGGCCTTGAACTTGATCTCGGCGTTGCACAGCACGTCGGGGTTGGGCGTGCGGCCGGCGGCGTACTCGCGCAGGAACTCGGCGAACACGCGGTCCTTGTAGTCGGCGGCGAAGTTGACGTGCTCGATCTCGATGCCGAGCACGTCGGCGACCGCCGCGGCGTCGACGAAATCTGCGTTCGACGAGCAGTATTCGTCATCGTCGTCGCCCTCCCAGTTCTTCATGAAGACGCCGACGACCTCGTGGCCCTCGCGCTTCAAGAGGTAGGCCGCGACGGCCGAATCGACGCCGCCCGAGAGGCCGACGACGACGCGCATCGGACGCGGAGCGCTCACCCCTTGCCGCCGGTCTCGATGCGCGGCGCGTAGAGGCTGGCGTCGGCCGTGATCGCGTCGAGCGGGTGGCGCACGCCCGCGAGGTGGTCCTCGACACATCGCAGCACGAGCGGGCTGCGGTGGCGCGCGCGGCTGGCGCGGATCTCGTCGGCCGTCAGCCACAGCGTGCGGACGATGCCGTCGTCGAGCGCGCGCCCCGGATCGGCGTCGCCGACGCTGCCGCGAAACGCGAAGCGCAGATACGTCACGTCGTCGCCGCGCAGCGGGCGCCTGAAGCGCGACAGGTAGACGCCGAGCAACGCCTCGGGCGTGAAGACGCGTGCCGTCTCCTCGAGCGCCTCGCGCACGACAGCCTCGAGCGGCGACTCGCCCTGCTCGAGGTGGCCGGCCGGATTGTTCAGCCGCAGGCCCTCGGGGGTCTCCTCCTCGACGAGCAGGAAACGGCCGCCGTGCTCGACGATCGCGGCGACGGTGACGGAGGGGCGAAAGCGCTCGGCGGACATCGGGCGGCGATGGTACGCGCTTCGCCGCGCACTCGGCCAGATCAAAGCCCGGCCGGCGCCGATGTGTTAGTTTCGCCGTCGATCAAGAAAACGACGACCCTCGCGAGGAGAGCAGCATGCGCATCGGTGTACCCCTGGAAACGGCGGCAGGCGAAAAGCGGGTCGCGACCGTTCCCGAAGTCGTTCAAAAGCTCGTCAAGCTCGGCTTCGCGGTCGCGGTGCAAAGCGGCGCCGGCGACGCGTCGAACTTCACCGACGACGCCTACCGCGCCGCCGGTGCCGAGATCGCGCCGACCGCGGCCGAGCTGTGGGGCGCAGCCGACATCGTCTTCAAGGTCCGGCCGCCGACCGCGGATGAAGTCGCGCTGCTGCGCGAAGGCGCGACGCTCGTCGGCTTCGTCTGGCCGGCGCAGAACCCCGAGCTGATGCAGCAACTCGCGGCGCGCAAGGCGACGGTGCTCGCGATCGACTCGCTGCCGCGCCAGCTCTCGCGCGCGCAGAAAATGGACGCGCTGACCTCGATGGCCGGCGTCAGCGGCTACCGCGCGGTGATCGAGGCGGCGAATGCCTTCGGCCGCTTGTTCAACGGCCAGGTCACGGCGGCCGGCAAGATTCCACCGGCCAAGGTGTTCATCGCCGGTGCCGGTGTCGCCGGCCTCGCGGCGATCGGCACCGCGGCGAACCTGGGCGCGATCGTGCGCGCAAACGACACGCGGGCCGAAGTCGCCGACCAGGTCGTCTCGCTCGGCGGCGAGTTCGTCAAGGTCGACTACGAGGAGGAAGGCTCGGGCGGCGGCGGCTACGCCAAGGTCATGAGCGAGGGCTTCCAGGTCGCGCAACGCGCGATGTACGCCGAGCAGGCGAAGGACGCCGACATCATCATCACGACCGCGCTGATCCCCGGCAAGCCGGCGCCCAGGCTGATCACCGCCGAGATGGTGAAGAGCATGCGACCGGGCAGCGTGATCGTCGACATGGCGGCCGAGCAGGGCGGCAACTGCGAACTCACGGTGCCGGGCGAGTCGGTCGTGCGCGACGGCGTGACGATCGTCGGCTACACCGACCTCGTCAGCCGCATGGCGCGCCAGTCGTCGACGCTGTACTCGAACAACCTGCTGCGACTGGCCGAAGATCTGTGCAAGACGAAGGACGGCGTGATCGACGTCAACATGGAGGACGACGCGATCCGCGGCCTCACCGTCGTCAAGGAAGGCACCATCACCTGGCCGCCGCCGCCGCTCAAGCTGCCCGCACCGCCGCCCAAGCCGGCGGCCGGCGCCGCCGTGCCGGCGGCCAAGAAGGGCCACGGCCCGGGCGAGCCGATGTCGGCGAAGTCGCTGGTGACGATCTTCATCGTCGGTGCGCTCGCCTTCGCGTTCGTGGGGCTGTATGCGCCGGCGAGCTTCCTGTCGCACTTCGTCGTCTTCGTGCTCGCCTGCTTCGTCGGCTACATGGTGGTGTGGAACGTGACGCCGTCGCTGCACACGCCGCTGATGAGCGTGACGAACGCGATCTCGTCGATCATCGCGATCGGCGCGCTGATCCAGGTCGCGCCGCCGCTCGTCGCCGGCGAGGCCGATCGGCCTTCGGGGTTGATCCTCGGGCTGGCCGTCTTCGCGCTGGTGCTCACCGGCATCAACATGTTCGGCGGCTTCGCGGTGACGCATCGCATGCTGGCGATGTTCCGCAAGTGATCGGGAGACGACGCAAATGACCCCGAGCCTTGTCACCGTCGCCTACATCGGCGCGACGATCCTCTTCATCCTCAGCCTGGGCGGCCTGTCGCACCCCGAGTCGGCGCGCCGCGGCAACCTGTTCGGCGTGATCGGCATGACGATCGCCGTGCTGGCAACGATCTTCGGTCCGCGCGTCACGCCGGGCGGCTACGGCTGGATCGTCGGCGCCCTCGTCGTCGGCGGCGCCGTCGGCCTCTTTGCGGCGAAGAAGGTGCAGATGACGCAGATGCCGGAGCTCGTCGCGGCGATGCACAGCCTCGTCGGCCTCGCCGCCTGCCTCGTCGGCTTCGCCAGCTACGTCGACACCTCGACCGTGTTCGCGACCAGCGCCGAGAAGGCGATCCACGAGGTCGAGATCTATGTCGGCATCTTCATCGGCGCCGTCACGTTCTCGGGCTCGATCATCGCGTTCGGCAAGCTCTCCGGCAAGATCGGCGGCAAGCCGCTCTTGCTGCCGGCGCGGCACTGGCTGAATCTGGCCGGGCTGCTCGTCGTGATCTGGTTCGGCCGCGTCTTCCTGCAGGCCGAGGACATGGGCGCGGGGATGACAGCGCTGCTCGTGATGACGGCGATCGCGCTGCTTTTCGGCATCCACCTCGTGATGGCGATCGGCGGCGCCGACATGCCGGTCGTCGTCTCGATGCTCAACAGCTACTCGGGCTGGGCCGCGGCGGCGACCGGCTTCATGCTGAGCAACGACCTCCTGATCGTCGTCGGCGCGCTGGTCGGCTCTTCGGGCGCGATTCTGTCGTACATCATGTGCCGGGCGATGAACCGCAACTTCATCAGCGTCATCGCCGGCGGCTTCGGCTCGGGCGGCGGCGCACCGGCCGCGGCGGGCGGGGCTGCCCAGCCGGCCGGCGAGGCGATTCCCGTCAGCGCCGCCGAGACGGCGGAAATGCTGCGCGAGGCCAAGAGCGTGATCATCGTCCCCGGCTACGGCATGGCCGTCGCGCAGGCGCAGCACACGGTGTTCGAGATCACCAAGCTGCTGCGCGACAAGGGCGTCAACGTGCGCTTCGGCATCCACCCGGTCGCCGGGCGCATGCCGGGCCACATGAACGTGCTGCTCGCCGAAGCGAAGGTGCCGTACGACATCGTCCTCGAACTCGACGAGATCAACGAGGACTTCCCCGACACCGACGTCTCGATGGTGATCGGCGCCAACGACATCGTGAACCCCGCCGCGCAGGACGACCCGACGAGCCCGATCGCCGGCATGCCGGTGCTCGAAGTGTGGAAGGCGCACCACTCGATCGTCATGAAGCGCAGCATGGCCAGCGGCTACGCCGGCGTCGACAACCCGCTCTTCTACAAGGAGAACAACCGCATGCTGTTCGGCGACGCGAAGAAGATGCTCGAGGAGGTGCTGGCGGCGTTGCGGGGGTGAGGGCGGCGCTGGCCTGGGCCTGCGCACTGCCCCAGGGGGCGAGCGCGCGTAAGGCGCGGGCGCATCCCGCTGCGCCGGGCCGCGCCGATTGCCGCGGATGGGCCGAACCGCCCGATAATGCTCCAATGGAGACGGCCCTTGACGCCTTGAACCGGCTCGGCTCGGCGATCGGCGGGATCTGCGAACGCTTTGGCGTCCTTCGCCTGGACCTGTTCGGTTCCGCGTCAACAGGCCGCTTCGTGACTGGACACAGCGACTACGATTTCCTGGTCGAGCTCGACGCTGCGGATCCGCGCTCGCGCGCGCAGCGGCTGATCGGGCTGGCCGAGGCGCTCGAAGCGCTTCTGGGCGCTCCTGTGGACCTGGTCAACCCGCGCTACATCCGCAATCCGTACTTCGCCGCCGAGGTCGAGCGCACGCGCACGCCGGTTTATGAGCGATCGCCGGCGCAAGCTGCTGTTTGACGCCATCGCCGCGATTGCGTCGGCGCGACAGTTCGTTGCCGGCGTCGAACTGGCCGGGTACGAGAACGACCTGATGCGGCGCTCGGCCACCGAGCGCCAACTCGAGATCCTCGGCGAAGCGTGCTCGCGACTGGCGCGCGAGGATGCGCAGGGGTTTGCACGGGTGCCCGCGGCCCGCCTTGCGGTGGGTCTGCGCCATCGCATCATCCACGGCTACGATGCCGTCGACGACGAGACCGTCTATCGCACTGTCATCGACGATCTCCCGGACCTCGAAACCGAACTGCGCAGCTGGCTCGAGTCGCTCGAGGGCGGTCCTTAGACTCGAGTCGAGCCAGGCCATCGGTCGATGGTGTTGGGCAGGGTCAGAGGCAAGCCGCTGCCGCTGCCAGCGCAGGACTGGCCGAGCCCGGCCGGGCTGGCGATCGTCGGCTCGGTGCCCGACTGCTGCAGGGGTCCGGCCGTAGCGATCGCACGACGAGTCGACATCGCGCCGGCCGGCCGAAGGCGGATGGCGAATGGCGCGCCTGCGAGACAATGCCGAGGCTGCGCCGTGGCCGCGACGCACCACCGGCGCAGCATGCGGCGCGGCGCCAATCCAAGACACGAGGCAATCGACATGGGCTCACTCGATGCATCGGCGCGCGGCGTCTTCCTGATCACCGTCACGCCATTCACCGCCGACGGCGCACTCGACCTCGAGAGCACCGACCGGATGGTCGATTTCGCGCTCGATCGCGGCGTCGCGGGGCTCACCGTGCTCGGCATCATGGGCGAGGCGACGAAGCTGACGGCCGACGAGGCGCGGACCTTCGTCGGCCGCGTGCTGGCACGCGTCGCCGGGCGGGTGCCGGTCGTCGTCGGCGCGTCGGCGCCGGGCTTCGCGCCGATGCGCGAGCTGACCGAGAGCGTGATGGCGCAGGGCGCGGCCGGCGTGATGGTCGCGCCGCCGCACACGCTGCGCGGCGACGACGCGATCGCCGCCTACTTCGACATGGTGCAGGCGACGCTAGGCGACGGCGTGCCGTGGGTGCTGCAGGACCATCCGGTCGCGACCGGCGTGCAGATGTCGGCGAGGATCATCCTGCGCATCATCGCCAACGCGCCCGGCTGCGTGATGCTGAAGCACGAGGACTGCCCGGGGCTTGCCAAGCTCGCGGCGATCCGCGCCGCGAGCGATGCGGGCGACACGCGGCGCATCTCCATCCTCACCGGCAACGGCGGCGGCCTCTTCCTGCCCGAAGAGTTGCGGCGCGGCGCCGACGGCGCGATGACGGGCTTCGCCTACCCCGAGATGATGGTCGGCGTCTGCCGCGCGCACGAAGCCGGCGACCTGGAGCGCGCGCAGGACCTGTTCGACGCCTACCTGCCGCTCGCGCGCTACGAGCAGCAGCCGGGGATCGGGCTTGCGGTGCGCAAGCACATCCTTAGCGCGCGCGGCGTGATCGCGTCGGCACACATCCGCCGCCCCGGCCCGGCGCTGTCGGCGGCCGACGCCGAAGACATCGCGCGCCTGACCGCTCGCCAGCAGCGCCGGCTCGCGCAGATCGGCGCCTGAGAGCACGACGGCAGAGCGTGAATTTTTCACGCCCGAGGCCGGTTGCAGCGCCCAACCGGCCTTCGGCCCCCCCGAATCGAGGGGGTGATCGGGCGCGCCGCATGTGAAAGACTGGCCGCTGCCCGGAGCGTGCAATCCCGACGGGGACCGATCCGGCAGCCTCGATGGATCTCACGAACGTCGTCCCGATGCGTTCGCGGGCCGGACCCGCGTCCGCCGATGCGCCGCAGCCCGCCTGCTGGCGGCTGCGGCTGCTGGGCGGGTTCGCGCTCGACGACGGCGGTGGCGGTGCGGGCATCGCGCGCTTGCCGAGCCGGGCGATCACGCTCCTGCTGGCGCGCCTGGCGCTCGAGCCGGCGCGCGAGCACGGCCGCGAGGAGCTGATCGAGCTGCTGTGGCCCGAGGTCGCGCCGGATGCGGGCCGCAACCGCTTGCGCCAGGCCCTTTCGGCCCTGCGCAGCGTGCTCGAGCCGCGCGATGCGCCGGCGATGCATGTGCTGCGTGCCGACCGCCGCACCGTGAGTCTCGTGCCCGGTGCGCTGGGCTGCGACGTCGATGCGTTCCGGCTCGCGCTCGCGAACGGCGACCGCGGCGCAGCGGCCCGCATCTACCGCGGCGAACTGCTGCCCGGGTTCTTCGACGAATGGGTCATCGCCGCCCGCCGGGCGCTGGCCGATCTGGCCGAAGGTCTGCCGCTCGCACCCGCGGCGCTCGCCGGGCGCGAGGCCCAGGCGCCGCCCGAGGCGCCGCCCGCGCCGCCGCGCCACGCGCCGCCGAGGCCCCGCCTGCCGGCCTACCTGACGTGCCGGTTCGGCTTCGACGAAGCCGCCGCCGATCTCGCATCGGCGCTCGCGGCAAACCGGCTCGTCGTGCTGCGCGGGCCGGGCGGCGCCGGCAAGACACGGCTCGCCGTCGACGTGGCCCGGGCGATCGCCGAGCGTCGGGCGGCGCCAGGCATCGACGTCGACCTCGTCGCCTTCGTGCTGCTCGCGGCCTGCACGGCGCCGGATGCGATGGCCGACGCCGTCCGGCTCGCGCTGCGCCACGAAGGCGACTACGGCGCAGCGCCCGGCGCGACGCACGCCGCACTGCGGCTGGCGCGCATCGAGCAAGCGCTCGCCGGCCGCTCCGCGCTGCTCGTCCTCGACAACTTCGAGCAGCTCGTCGGCGCCGGGAGCGCCGAACTCGCGCTCTGGCTGGCCCACCTGCCCCGGCTGCGCCTGCTCGTCACGTCGCGCCACGCGCTCGGGCTCGACGGCGAGGTCGAGCACGAGCTGTCGCCCCTGCCGCTGCCGGCGCCGGGGATCGGGTTGCGCGAGCTCGCGCGCAACCCGGCGGTCGGGCTGTTCGTCGCGCGCTCGCGCGCGGCGCGCGCCGACTTTCACCTGAACGATCGCAATCAGGCGCTCGTCGCCGCGATCGTGCGCCGACTGCGCGGCCTGCCGCTCGCGATCGAGCTTGCCGCGGCGCGCGTGCGCAGCCTTTCGCTCGCCGACCTGCTCGCGATGCTCGACGGCTCGGCGAACGAAGCGCCCGGCGCCGCGCTCTCGCTGCTCGCGCGGGCCGGGCCGCGCGGCGCCAGCGACGTGCGCCACGCGTCGATGCTGCGCGTCGTCGAGTGGAGCTGGCAGCAGTTGGCAGACCCGGAGCGCGCGCTGCTCGCTGCGCTGTCGGTGTTCGACGGCGGTGCCAGCCTGCAGGCGGCGGCCGCCGTCGCCGGCGTGCCGCACGCCGTCGCCGCCGAGCGGCTCGACGAACTGGTCGCCTCGTCGGTCGTCCACACGAGCGCAGGCCCGGCAGGGGCCGTGCGCTATCACCCGTTCGAGCCGGTGCGCGAGTACGCGCTGATGATGCTTCGCAAGCGCGAACTCGCCCGCCTGCGCGCGGCGCACCTCGCATGGGCCGGCCGCTGGGCGGCGGCGCTCGGCACGTCGCCGCCGCTCGACGCGTTCCGCGCGGAGTTGCCCAACCTGCTCGCGGCGCTCGCCGAGGCGGCGCGGCGCGGCGATGCACGAGCCGCCTTCGGCATCGTGCGCGACGCCGCCTATGCGCTCGACGAAGTGAGCCTGCCCGCTTCGGTGCTGCCACCGCTGCGCGGCCTGCTCGACGCTGAGCCGCTTGCCGACAAGGCGCTTGCCGCGCGCGCCCATGCGCTCCTCGCCGAGCAGTCTTTCGAGGCCGGCGAGCGCGGGCCTGCCGAGCGCCATGCGATGCGCGCGCTCGAGATCGTCGACCGCGATGGGGCCGATGCCGCGCGCGTGCTGCGCCGTGCGGCGCGCGTGCTGCTGCGGGTTCGCGGCGCCGGCGCCGGCGTCGGGCCGCTGCTCGACGCGGCGCTGCACGCCGCGCGCCGCCACGGCCAGCCCGATGTCGAGGCGCACACGCTGAGCGCGATGGCCGTCCTCGCCGCGCAGCGCGAGGGCCAGGCGCAGCGATGCCTTGCCCTGCGGCGCGAGGCGCTCGCGCTGTGGCGCGAGCACGGCCCGCCGGCGCGCGTCAGCGAAGGGCTCGTCAAGCTCGCGACCGGGCTCGCAACCGGGCGTGCGGCGCAGGAGAGGCTCGCCCTGCTCGCGCAGGCGCGGGCGTCGGCCACGGCGCATGGGCAGATGCGGCTGCACACCTTCGTCCTGAGCGTCACCGGCTGCACGCTCGCCGACTTGCGGGACTGGAACGCGTCGGCCCGCTGCTACGCCGAGTGCCTGCAGGCGGCGTGGGAAGGCGGCTTCTGGCGCGAATGGTTCCACGGCCTGTGGCACCTGCCGCGCACGCTCGCGCACCAGCGCCGGCCGCAGGCTGCCGCCTTGCTGATGGGCTTTGCCGAAGCGTTCTACACGGACCGTTTCGGCACCCTCGGCGCGGCCGACCGGCACGAGGCGCGCCGCACCCGGCGCCTGGCGCGCCGGCAACTCGGCGCGGCACGCGAAGCGGCGCTTTGGAGCGAGGGCCGCGCGATGGAGATGGCGGCGGCGATGCGGCTCGCGCTGTGCGAGGCCGGGCCCGCGCAGGGCGTCCCGGCGCAGCCCCCCCTGAATCGGGGTGCTGATTTCGCGCGCCACCCCCGTGAATGAGGGGGGTCGAGGGCCGCTCCGGCGGCCGAAATTTAGCGTTCGCTTAGCGGTAGGCGGCAAACATCGAATTGCACGCGAGGCCGCCGGGTCCTGCGTCGAATTCTCACCACAGGAGCACAGACATGTCTCGAGCCGTCCGCCGCCACCCGATCCATCGCCGCCATGCTCTCGCCATCGCCGCCGCCGCCGTGCTCGGGCCGCTTTCGGCGGCTCCCGCCGCCGCCGCCGCCGTTTGCGATTGGAATACGACAAACGGCAACTGGAACGCGATCCTCAACTGGGTCAACTGCGTGACCGGCAACGGCAACCCGGGCGGCACACCGGGCAGTAACGACACCGCCAACATCGGCGTCAACGGCGTCGTCACGATCGACAGCGTGCAGTCGGTGCGCAACCTGAACAACGCCGGCCAGATCAACCTCGATGCCTTCACGCTCACGCTCGTCGGCGGCGGCAGCACCGTCAACACCGGCACCATCAACGTCGGCAGCGCGACGACCGCGGCGCTGCAGGTCAGCGGCGGCCACAACATCAACAACGCCGGCGGCGTCATCAACGTCGCCGACGGCAGCGTCGTGAACCAGTTCGGCAGCACGATCAGCGGCGGCACGATCAACACCACCGGCGGCGGCAAGCTCGTCGCGTTCAACAGCGGTGGCAATTTTCTCGACGGGGTCACGCTCAACGGCACGCTCGACCTCGCCAGCGGCACCGGCGTCGAGCGCGTGACGAACGGCCTCGTGCTCAACGGCACGGTCAACATCGGTGCAGGCAGCGTCCTCGCGCCGCAGGGTGACCAGACGATCAGCGGCACGGGCAGCATCGTCTTTGCCGACAGCAGCAGCAGCAACCGGCTGAACGTCGAGGCCGGCAACCTGACGCTCGGCAGCGGCATCACGGTGCACGGCAACACCGGCATCATCGGCCAGCAGGCCTACGTCGGCGGCGCGGCGACGCTGACCAACAACGGCACGATCAGCGCCGATGGCGGCGGCACGATCACGCTGGGCGTGAGTGGCGCGGTGACCAACTTCGGGACACTTTCCGCCGCGGGCGCCGGCAGCGTGCTGCTGCTCAACAGCAGCATCACCAACAAGGCGGGCAGTCAGATTCTCGCCACCGGAGGCGGCAAGGTGATCCAGAACGGCGTCACGCTCAACGGCGTCGTCAATGTGGCCAGCGGCGCGATGGGCGTCGCCAACAGCGGCAGCAACTTCTTCGACGACGTGAGCTTCACCGGCACGCTCGACCTCGCGAGCAGCACGGGCGTCGAGCGCGTGACGAACGGGCTCGTGCTCAACGGCACTGTCGACATCGGCGCAGGCAGCGTCCTCGCGCCGCAGGGCGACCAGACGATCAGCGGTACGGGCAGCATCGTCTTTGCCGACGGCAGCGGCAGCAACCGGCTGAACGTCGAGGCCGGCAACCTGACGCTCGGCAGCAACATCACGGTGCGCGGCGACACCGGCTACATCGGCCAGCAGGCCTACGTCGGCGGCTCAGCGACGCTGACCAACAACGGCACGATCCAGGCCGAT
>JBDHSE010000038.1:0-13600 GCA_039807955.1 Ideonella sp.
GACTGCGCCGCGAGGGCCAGCGCATCCTCCAGCGCCTCGTCGCTGACGTAGCTCATCACCGGCCGCAACACGCTCAGCAGCATCTCCATCGCACCGGCACCCTCGCCATCGTTGAAGCGAACGATGCGGTGCTTGCGCAACTCGCGCAGCAGCGCCAGCCGCTCGGCGACCGACGACGGCAGCTGGTGCGCCAGCAGCGACACCACTGCCTGCGACAACTCCTCGAGGCTGATCACGAGCACTTCGTTGACCAGCTCGCGCTTGCCGGTCAGCGCCTCGGTGTAGAGGAAGCGCAGCGCGATCGCCGCGGCGACGAAGTCGCGCGACAGCCTTGCCTTCAGCCGCTTGACGCCCTCGTCGTCGCCGTCGCCGCCCTCGCCCGGCGGATAGAGGCGAAAGATCGTCGCGTCGGCATCGTGGGTCAGCACGAAGCCGATCGCCGCGAAGTATTCGCGCAGCAGTTGCTCGCACTGCGTCGCGTCGTCGTAGAGATCGGCCTCTGGCCGCGAGTACTCGCGCCACAGCACGCCCGACGCCAGCAGCCGGCCCGCCAGCTCGGCGAAGCGGCCGGGCCTGACGTTGCCGCTGCCCTCGGTCTTGAGCCTCTCGTCGAGGACGTGCTGAATCGACTGCACCACGCCTTTGCCCCGATCAGCGCTCGCCGCGCGCCAGCGCCGAGAGGTCGGCTTCGAGCTCAAAGTCGTCGGCCGAGAAGTACGGCGTGTCGAACACCTCGGGCCGCTTGCGCGCCTTCAGGAAGCGCCGGCCCTCGGCCGAGCGCGCCGCGCCGACCGCGTGCAGCACGCGCACCGCCTCGACCGCGTTCGTCACCGGCAGCTCGCGCAACGACACCCGCCCGTCGCGCAGATGCGGCAGCAGCCCCGCGAGCACCTCCTGATCGCTGAACGCGAAGGCTTCGGCCTCGGCGCGGCGCATCGCCGCCTCGATGCGGCTCGCCTCATCGACGACCAGCGGCGCGAGCGGGCCGTGTTCGACCTCGCGGTCGCGCACCGTCCAGCGCAAGGCCGCGCCCGGCAGCCGGATCTCGGCGCTGCCCAGGCGCCCGGCGAGCGCGTCGAGAAACTCCGCCCGGTCCGCTTGCGGGCGTTCCTTCAGCAGGCTCATCGCGCGGCCGAGCGGCGAGCTGGCGCCGTAGTCCAGCGACAGCGCCTGGCGCAGCAGGCTCGTGAAGCGGCGCACGTAGTTGTTCATCTCCGAGCGCAGCATCGGCAGCTTCAAGTTGCACGCCGCCTCGACCATGCTCTCCATGCGATCGCCGAGCCACAGCATTGGGCTGCGCTGCTGCACCTGCGGCTCGAGCCAGGCTGCGCGCTGCAGCAGGTTGGCGTCGACGCTGCGGCGAATCTCGTCCGGCAGCGCGCGAATCTGGTCCAGCAGCTCGATGATCTGCCCGCGGTGGCGCTCGGCCGAGTCGGCCACCAGCCGCACCGCGTACTCCTTCGCGAAGCGCTTACCGATGAACTCGTTGAACTCGCTCCAGGCGACCTTTTGCTCCAGCGCCTCGCGCGTCAGGCTCTGGATCAGCAAGCGGAAGTACTCGATGTCGTCCTGCAGATCCTGCACCACGCGGGCGGCGAAGTCGTAGGCGTCGAGCAGCTCGTCGACGTCGTGGCTCGCGGCGAACGCCGCCAGCGCCTTCTTCGCCGAGCGCATGTTGCGCTGGCGCGTGCGGGCGCGCGAGTTGTCGAGGCTCGACAAGACTTCCGACACCTCCTTGCCGGCGCGCGTCATCTTCAGCGTCGGCTTGAGGTCGATCGGGTCCTTGTAGTCCTCGATCCAGCCGTGCTCCTTGAGCTTGCGCAGCAGATCGCCGGCGTAGGCCCGCTCCTCCTCGGCCGAGACGACGCGCCCGGGCTCGAACACCACCGCGCGCAGCGAGGACTCGGCGAGCACCTGGAAGACGATCGTCAGCACCAGTTCGCGCGTCAGCGCCTCCGAGTAGTCGGCGTTCGGCCCCTGCACGCGGTCGTAGAGGCTGCGCAGCACGGCGGCGCAGCACTCGCGGTCGGCGTGCGTCAGCGGGCGGAAGAACTGCTCGCGCTTGCCGGTGAAGAAGGCGTTGGCCATGACACCGTTACTCTAGTCGCACGGACTCGGCCACCCAGCACAGGGTGCTGACCAGCGCCATCTGCCGTCTGGCCCCGACTTGACGAGGAAGTCAGTGATGCGTCGCTGCGTGCTCATGCGTGGCAGGATTTCACCACGGCTCGCGATGGGTTCGGCCTATGCGTGGTTCTGCTCGCACCGCGAGCAAGTGCGCCATGCTCGACCCCTTGAGGGGCGCTATGCCTTTGGCCGTGCCGCGACCCTCTTGCGTGGCGCCACCGAAGGAGGATTCACAACCGCCGCGTCAACGGTGAACGGATTGGCCTTCGATGTGGGACGAAGACCAACGCTCTTGACGCCTACGAGTGCGCCTGGCAACAAATCCGTCGGGGTCGGCCCCACCGCGCCGATCGCTATCTGAATCTCGAGGGAGACTTCGAATAGCCCTTCATGTAGGTCCGCATCCTTCACTAGCAGCGTTGCCAACTCTTGAAGCGACTTCTGATTCAACAGTTCCGGCCTAGTGGGTCGTGTGGACATATGAGCTTTCCCATCGAGCTTCGCGTCCGGGAGCGGCAATGCGAGTGGTGGATTCGCGCTCGATCTGCACGGTCAAGTGGGTGTGATGCTCGGATTTGCCACTGCACGCCAGTTGCAAGGCGTGGGCGACAAATTGGTTCAAAGTGACCCCCTGTGCCCTGGCCTTAACGGCGGCGGCGCGGTGCAGTGCAGGCTCGACCCGAACGTTAAACGAGCCCTTACACGGTGTGTCGGGCGCATCGCCGTTCTCTGCGCAGGCTGCCAGATAGTCGTCTACGGCTTCACGAAAGGCCCGCTCCAACCCCGCTGCCGTTTCCGCGCTGTATCCAATCGCGTCGCGAATGAAAAGGAGCCTGCCTACAAGCAGTCCGCTGGTCGTATCGACTTCGGCTGATCCTAGAAAACCTTGGTACTCGTACATGCTCATTCCCGAATCTCACCCGCATCCTTCAATGCGTCGACAAGCAGACCCACCATGTAGGGCAAGAGCGTGCTCTGCGGGTGCGGTTCATGAAGGCGAACCTTTTGTCCCGTCACCCGATGACGGAACATGCGGCCGGACCCGCCGCCGCGCGCATTGAGAAGTTCAAAACCACACACTTGCATGATCGACTTGGCGTCGGCCCACGTGAAGTCCCTCGGACTGCTCTGAAGCTTCGCGAGGAGCTTTGTCTTTTTGGACACGCAGGATACCCGCTTGTTCGGTCAGTTTGCAACTAAATTTAGTTGCGGTTAACAATTGTATCGAAGGGCGCCTCGGTACGCCATAGCGCCGACCCCCGTTACCGCTGTCGTTCGGTGTCCGCCAACGTCTCAGACTCGGGGAACGCCGCGAGAATCGCCGCACCGATCTGCGCACCGACAGCGCTGTCGACCTCGTGACGGTTGGCGTTCAGCGCGCACTGCTCGGCGACGGCCGCAGCGAACGCGCTCAGGTCGACGGCGGGAACGTTGTGGCGCTCGGCAAGAGATGGGGCGAGATACTGTGTGTGCATACAGTAGTCTGCCGCTGATCGAGGGGCAGGTGCAAGGGGCACGCCGCGACACCTACACCGACGCCTACACGCTGAACTTCAAAGGGGCCCGGCAACACTGCCGGACCCCTTATTTTACCTATGGTGGGCCCTGAGCGACTCGAACGCTCGACCTACGGATTAAGAGTCCGCTGCTCTACCAACTGAGCTAAGAGCCCCACGTGCGAAATTCTAAGCGCTGGTGGGTTGTGCGGGATTCGAACCCACGACCAACGGATTAAAAGTCCGCTGCTCTACCAGCTGAGCTAACAACCCAGGCAAGCCGGCGATTATATCGGTGAGGCTGCGCGCGCCCGCCGCAGAGCACGCCCGCCGCTGGCCAGACTGCTACGACACGCTGGGCAGCAGGCGCAGCGCCTCGCTTGCGCAGACCATGCCGAAGGTCGCGGTGACGCTGACGCTCGAACCGTAGCCGCTGCAGTTGAGGCTGCCGTCGGTCGCGCAGGCTGCGCCATCGCCGTCGGCGGCGAGCGGCCGCTGCACCGGCTCGCGCGAATAGACGCAGGCGAGGCCGAGCGCGCCGCTGCGCGGTGCGTCGTGGTGCTTGCGCAGGCGCTGGCGCAGCGCGGCGAGCAGTGGATCGTGCGTCGCCTCGGAGAGATCACCCGCTGCGACGCTTTGCGGCAGGCGCTTGCCGCCTGCCGCGCCGGCGATGACGAGCGCCGCGCCACTCGCGCGCGCCCAGACGGCGAGCACGAGCTTGGCGCGCAACTGGTCGCAGGCGTCGATCACGACATCGACCGGCTCGGCGAGCAGCGCCGGCCAGTTGTCGGCGCCGACGAAGGCGTCGACGACGTGGACGCGGCAGCCGGGATGGATGTCGGCGATGCGCGCTACGAGCGCCTGCCCCTTGGCCATGCCGAGTGTCGACCCGAGCGCCTGCAGCTGGCGGTTGATGTTCGATTCAGCGACGTGGTCGAAGTCGATCAGCGTGAGTGCCGCGACGCCGCTGCGCGCGAGCGCCTCGGCCGCCCACGAGCCGACGCCGCCGAGGCCGACGACGGCCACGCGCGCGGCGCGGATGCGTTCGTACGTTCGATCGCCGTAGAGCCGGCGCAGGCCGCCAAAGCGGCGCTCGAGATCGGCGCCTTCCCCGGCCGCGCTCGGCGTGCCGCTCACGCCGTGCGCTCGATGCGCCACGCCTGCAGCCGCAGCGCGAGCACGGCGCCGGCAAGGATCGCGGCGAGCGCGACGAAGCTCGTCAGCCCGAGCGTCGAGACGCCCGACAGGCCCTGCCCTATCGTGCAGCCGAGCGAGGTGACGCCGCCCGCGCCCATCAGCGCGCCGCCGATCATGTGATCGGTCGTGTCCTGCGCGCCGTGAAAGCCCTCCCAGCGGAAGGTCCCCGACGCGACGGCCTGCGCCGCCGAGCCGGCGACCATGCCGGCGACGGCGACGATGCCGAGCGTGAGCCGGTTGCTCGCGTCGCTGAAGTACATCAGCCAGTCGAGCCCGTAGCCGACCGGCGCGACGAACGAAAACGCCTCCATGCGGTGCGAGTTGGTCGCGACGAACACCGGCTCGAGCGTGTTCGGGTCCTCCGGCACGAAGCCGAGCCGGCCCGACACCCACCAGACGCCGACGACCGCCAGCCCGATGCCGACGCCAGCCAGGAGCGTCTCGCCGCGCCGGCCCTGCTCGTGCGCGACGACCCAGGCGATCAGGCCGCCGCCGATCAGCAGCCCGAGGATCAATGAGAGCGTCGCCGCCGACCCGCCGAAGAACCTCGCGGCAAGCGCCGGCAGATTCTGCTGTACCGGCAGGGTCGCGAAGACGGTATCGACGCTTGCGACACGCAGCACCGCAGGCAGGCCCTTGAGCGTCGCGATCGCGACCAGCCCCATGACGAGCGCGACGACGAGCGACTTCAGGTTGCCGCCGCCGATGCGCACCAACGTTTTGCTCGCGCAGCCCGACCCGAACACCATGCCGATGCCGAACAGCAGCCCGCCGGCGAGGGCCGACAGCCACATGAAACGCGTGCCGCCATAGAGGCTTTGCGCCGCATCGACCCAGCCGAGCCAGACCATCGCGTTGAAGCCGATCATCGCGACGCCGATCGCCAGCACCCACATGCGCATGCGCGTCCAGTCACCGAAGGCGAAGATGTCGGCCACCGCGCCCATCGTGCAGAAGTGGGTGCGCTGCGCGATCGCGCCGAACGCGGCGGCGAGCACGAAGGCGCCCGCCAGCACCTGCCAGGTGAGCGCCTGGATGTCGGGCGCCGCCGGGTTCACGCTCGGGGGCTACTTCAGTGCCGCGAGGCGCTCGCGCCCGGCCTGCGCGGCCTCGGACTTCGGATACGTCTTCACCAGATCGTCGAGCGTCTTGCGCGCGCCCTTCGCGTCCTTCAGCTCGAGCTGGCTGTTGGCGAGCGAGAGCAACGCCTCCGGCGCGCGCGGGCTGTCGGGCACGGCGGCGACGAGCGAGCGGAAGGTCGTGATCGCCTGCGCGTAGTCGCGCTTGCCGTACTGCGCGTTGCCGAGCCAGAACAGCACCGACTCGGTGTAGCCGCTCTTCGGGAAGCGCTTCTGGAACGCGGTGAACGCGCCGACGGCGCCCGCGAAATCGCCCTTGCGCACGAGCGCCATCGCGTCGTCGTAGGCGCGGCGCTCCTCGGGGCTGGCGTTGAACTCCTTGCCGTCGACCGTCACCATCTGCGGCTCGAACTTCGCGAGCCGCGCGTCGGTGCTTTGCGCCAGGTCCTTCTGGCGCTGCTGCACGTCGGCGAGGTCGCGCGCGAACTGCTCGTTGGCGCCGCGCAGCTTCGCGATCTCGCCACGCAGCGCCTCGATCTGGTTCGACAGGTCGAGCAGGCTGCGCCGCATCTGCTCGATCTGCGCGCTCTGGTCGGTCTGGCGCGTGATGTTCTGATCGACGCGCTGGCGCAGGTCGAGGATCGCCTTGCGCGCCTCGTCGTCCTCGAAGAGCGCGGCGCGCGCCGGCGCGGCAAACGCCGCGGCCAGCGCGAGCATCGCGAATGCCGCGCGTGCGCGGCGGTATGCGGCGCCTTGCAGCGGCGTCATCACTGCAGCTTCAACACGGCGCGGCGGTTCTGCGCCATCGCCGCCTCGTCGTTGCCGGGCACCGCCGGGCGCTCCTTGCCGAAGCTGACCGATTCGATCTGCGAGGCGTTCGCGCCGAGCAGTTCGAGCGCCTTGGCGACGGCCTCGGCGCGCTTCTGGCCGAGCGCGAGGTTGTACTCGCGGCTGCCGCGCTCGTCGGTGTGGCCTTCGATGACGAGGCGCTGGCCGCGATCGGCCGTCAGTACCTTGGCGTACTGCTCGACGATGTCGCGGTACTGGTCCTTGACGATGTAGCTGTCGAAGTCGAAGTAGATCACGCGCGGCGTCGCCTTCAACTGCTGCGCGGTCTGCTTCGTCAGGTCGACCGAGGTGACCTGCGACTGCGAGGTGCCGCTCGTGCTGCCGGCGCCGGAGGCGGCGTCGCTCACGCTCGCCGGTGTGCGCGTCTCGACCGGCGCGCCCTGATCGAGCTTCGTCTCCGACGCGCAGCCGGCCAGCACCAGCGCGGCGGCCGCGAGGACCCATCGCCATTGCATCATCTTCATCGCAGCATTTCTCCTTGAGTGAATGAAGTGCGGGATCAACGCCCGAACGGTCCCCACACGGGTTCCCGCACGTCGGTTTGCGACACTGCGAGCGTGGTCTTGATTCTGCCGTCGAGCGTGGTCGTCATCAGCACGTCGCGGCCCTGGGCGCGGCTGGCGTAGAGGATCAGGCTGCCGTTGGGCGCGAAGCTCGGCCGCTCGTCGTTGCCGCCGTCGGAAAGCTGGCGTGGCGGCGCGTCGCCGCCGAGGTCCATCAGCGTCAGGCGCATCGCGCCGCCCTGGCGCGAGATGTAGGCGAGCTTGCGGCCGTCGGGGCTGATCGCCGGGCTCACGTTGTAGGCTCCGGCGAAGGTCACGCGCTGCGCGCTGCCGCCACCCGCCGGCATGCGATAGATCTGCGGGCCGCCGCCGCGATCGCTGACGAAGAAGAGGCTCTTGCCGTCGGGCGCGAACGCCGGCTCGGTGTCGATCGAGGGGCTCGTCGTCAGCCGGCGCAGGTTGCCGCCGCCGCGATCCATCAGGTAGATCTGCGAGCCGCCGTCGCGCGACAGCGTCACCGCGATCGACTTACCGTCGGGGGCGAATGCCGGCGCGCTGTTCGAGCCGCGGAAGTTGGCGATCGCGCGCCGCCTGCCGCTCGCGACCTCCTGGATCCAGACGACGGCCTTTTGCGTCTCGAACGAGACATACGCGACTTCGCGGCCGTCGGGCGACCAGGCGGGCGAGATGATCGGCTCCGGGCTCGTCAGCGCGACCTGCCCGCCTTCGCCGTCGGCGTCGGCGATGCGCAGCGTGAACTGCTTGCCGGCCTTCGTCACGAACGCGATGCGCGTCGAGAACACGCCCTTCTCGCCGGTGAACTTCTCGTACACCGCATCGGCGACGCGATGCGCCGCAAGCCGCAGGTCGGCCGGCGGCACGGCCGTGCTCTGCGCGAGCACCGCCTGGCCCTTGACGACGTCCCACAGCCTGAATCGAACGTCGAAGCGGCCGTCGGCGAGGCGCGATGCCGACCCCGTCAGCAGCGCGTCCGCACCGCGCGCGCGCCAGTCGGCGAGCACCGGCTGCGCCGTCTCGTCGATCACCTCGGGCGCGTCGATGAGCCGAAAGAGGCCGCTGCGCTCGAGGTCGGCGCGGATGATCGAAGACACCGGCTGCGGCGCCTTGTCCTCGTCGCGGAACTTCGCCACCGCGATCGGCAACTGCGTGCCGCCGACGCCCGAGATCTCGACCCGGAACTGTGCCCGCACCGGAGCACACAGCGCGAGCATCGATGTCCCTGCCGCCAGCACGCCGCGCCGCGACCAGACCCTCGAAGCGAGGCCTTCTCGTTGCATCAAGCCGAATTCCTGTTCGTTGAAGGGCGCCGGCGCGGCCGCGAACCGGCGCCGCCGGGCGGCGAGTCCATGGCTGGCCACCCGCTCACACCAGCGCGCCCACGCCTCGAGCCGGGCCGGCGGGCGACAACCCAGGGGCGGCCTGTGCCGCGCGCGGCGTGGATGACGGAGGGATTGTCGATGTCGTGCGCTCGGGTCATGGGGCGGGTGAGTGAGGCAACATTGTAGGCAGCCCCGCCGCGGCTGCCTGCGCGGATGCCCGAGGCGCCCGAGGCGCATCGGATAATCGGGCGCCCGACCCGCACCCGTCTTCACCCTCGTCGCATGCCGACTCTCAAGCAACGCCTCGCCCGCATCACACCGTACTTCAGCCGTGCGCGGGCAGGCTTCGCGGTCGCGGCGGTCGCGTCTCTCGTCGGCTCGGCGACCGAGCCGGTGTTGCCGGCGCTGATGAAGCCGCTGCTCGACGAGGGCTTCCAGGCAGGCGCCATTCCCCTGTGGCTGGTGCCGATCGTGATCGTCGGCCTGTTCGCATTGCGCGGCGCGGCGGGCTGGGTCGCGCAGTACGCCTTGTCGTGGGCCGCCAACCAGGGGCTCGACATCATGCGCCGCGCGATGTTCGACCACCTGCTGAAGGTCCAGCCCGGCCTTTTCAGCACCCACACCGCGAGCGGGCTCACCAACACGCTGGTCTATGAAGCGCAGAACGGCGCGGCGCAGCTGGTCGGCTCGGTGGTCGGCGTCGTCAAGGACACTTTTTCGCTGATCGCGCTGCTCGGCTACCTGCTGTGGCTCAACTGGCAGATGACGTTCTTCGTCGCCGTGCTGCTGCCCGCCGTCGCGCTGGCGATCCGCTCGATCACGAAGCGGGTTCACCGGCTGGCGGTGGCCGGGCAGGCGGCGACCGACGAGCTGGCCTACGTGGTCGAGGAGAACGTGCAAGCCTGGCAGATCGTGCGTCTGCACGGCGCCGAGGCCACCGAGCGGAACCGCTTCGCGACGAGCAGCGACCGGCTGCGCCGGCTGTCGATGAAGGCCGTCGCCGCGGGGTCGCTCACGACGCCGCTGACGCAGGTGCTCGCCGCCTGTGCCCTCTCGGCGGTGCTGGTCGTCGCACTGTGGCAGGCCGGCAGTTCGGGCGGCACGGTGGGCGGCTTCGCCGCCTTCATCACCGCGATGCTGATGCTGATCTCGCCGATCAAGGGCCTGTCCGGCGTGTCCGGGCCGATCGCGCGCGGCATGGCCGCGCTCGAGCGCGGCGTGAAGCTGATCGACGAAAGCCCGCCCGAAAGCGGCGGCACATTCGACCCCGGCCGCTCGCGCGGCGACCTGGAGCTTCGCAACGTGACGCTGCGCTACCGTGACGACCAGCCGCCGGCGCTCGACGCGGTGAACCTGACGCTGCGGGCCGGCGAGGCGGTCGCGCTCGTCGGGCCGTCGGGCGCGGGCAAGTCGACCCTCGTCAACCTGCTGCCGCGCTTCATCGAGCCGACGATCGGCTCGTTGTGGCTCGACGGCAAACCGCTCGGCGAGTGGGACGTGCATGCGCTGAGGCGCCAGTTCGCGCTCGTCAGCCAGGACGTGGTGCTGTTCAACGACACGGTGGCCGAAAACGTATGCCTGGGCGCGCCGCTGGACCGCGAGCGGGTCGCCGCGGCGCTGCGCGGCGCGAACCTGAGCGACTTCGTCGCCACATTGCCCAAGGGCATCGACTCGGTGATCGGCCACAACGGCGGCGAGCTCTCGGGCGGGCAGCGTCAACGCATGGCGATCGCGCGCGCAATCTACAAGGATGCGCCGATCCTGATCCTCGACGAGGCGACCTCGGCGCTCGATTCGGAGTCCGAGCGCCTGGTGCAAGGCGCGCTCGAGGTGCTGATGCGCGGCCGCACCTCGCTCGTGATCGCGCACCGCCTGTCGACCATCGAAGGCGCCGACCGCATCGTCGCGCTCGAGGCCGGCCGCGTCGTCGAGCAGGGATCGCATGCCGAGCTGCTGGCGCGCGGCGGGCTCTATGCACGACTGCACAAGCTGCAGTTTCGCGGCTGACACGCAGCGATGCCGTCACGAACGCACTGGGGCTGGTTCGCGCCGCTGGACGCCGCCCGCCGTCCGCTGCCCTGGCCCGAAGAGCTGCTCTATCTCGGGCCCCATGGTCTGGGCGACACGCTGGTCGCGCTGCCGACGCTGCGCCGCATCCGCCGCGCCGCACCGCACACGCGCGTGACGTGGATGGCGCGCGCGGCGCTCGAACCCGTCGTCCGGATGATGGGCGTCGACGCGTTTCAGGACCGCGACGAACGCTCGCGGTTCGACGTGCGGCGCTTCGGCGCGATCGTGGCGTCCGCCGATTTCGACGCCGCGTTCTTTGGCGGCATCGAGCGCCTCGCGCAGGTCCCGGTTCGCATCGGCCCTTCGGGCAGCCGCGCGAGGCCGCACGTGTGGAATCATCTCGTCAAGGCGACCCGCTTCGGCTACCCGCGCCACGAGGCGCAGCGCTACCTGCGCCGGCTGCTGCCGTTCGGCTGCGGCCAGGCCGCCAGCGCCGAGGAACTCGCGCGCGACTGCCGCCTGCAGGCGCCGGCGACCACGCTGCCGCCCGACGTGCCGACGCGGGCCCATGTCGTGTTGCATCCGTTCTCGATGGGCCACGGCCGCGAGTGGCCGCTGGCGCACTGGATCGAACTGGCGAACCTGCTGGCGCAGGCAGGCGTGCCGGTCGTGTTCACCGGATCCGCCGCCGAAGGCGAACGCCTGGCGCGCGCCTGGCCGCAGGCAGCGCGGCCTGCGGGCGTCATCGACACCTGCGGGCGGCTCGGCCTGCTGCAACTGTGCGCGCTGCTGCAGTCAGCCCGTGCGATGGCCGCCTCCGGCACCGGGCCGCTGCACCTGGCCGCTGCCCTGGGCACACCGACGCTCGGGCTTTATCCGCCGCGCAAGGGCGTTGCCGTCGGCCGCTGGGCGGCCCTCGGCCCCGCTGCAGTGAGCGTGCAGTTGCAAAGCCGATGCGTACGTGCAGAATGCCAGAACGATGCCTGCCAGTGCATGGCTGCATTGGCGCCGCAGCGCGTCGCCTCGGCCCTGCAGCCGGCGCCGGGGCGCGCCCCCGATGTCGAGGCGCTGAGCCCCTACCTCCTTGCCGCGCCATGCAACGAAGCCGCCTTGACGGCGATTGAAACCACCCCAACCGGAGACCAGAGATGCCCCAACCGATCAGCCGCTATCCGGTCCCCGACCTAGCCGACCTGCCCGCCGACATCCGCGAACGCATCGTCGCGGTGCAGGAGAAGTCCGGCTTCGTGCCCAATGTCTTCCTCGCCCTCGCCCACCGGCCGGACGAGTTCCGCGCCTTCTTCGCCTACCACGACGCGCTGATGCTGCGCGAATCGGGCCTGACCAAGGGCGACAAGGAGATGATCGTCGTCGCGACGAGCGGCGTGAACCAGTGCCTGTACTGCGTCGTCGCCCACGGCGCGCTGCTGCGCATCTTCGAGAAGAAGCCGCTCGTCGCCGACCAGGTCGCGGTGAACTACCGCAAGGCCGACATCACGCCGCGCCAGCGCGCGATGCTCGACTTCGCGATGAAGGTCTGCACCGATTCGGCGTCGATCGCCGAAGCCGACTTCGAGGCGCTGCGCACGCACGGCTTCAGCGACGAGGACGCGTGGGACATCGCCGCGATCACCGCCTTCTTCGGCCTGTCGAACCGGATGGCGAACGCGACGTCGATGCAGCCGAACGACGAGTTCTACCTGATGGGCCGCGTGCCGCGCGCGCCGCGCTGAAGGCATCGCTCGGCGACGGGTCGGCGCGATGAGCGAAGCCGAGAGCGCAGCCGAGCGCCATCTCGACCTCGGCTGCGGCGCGCGCCCGCGCAACCCCTACGGCCGGCGCGAACTCTACGGCGTCGACCTCGTTCGGCCGCAGACCGACGTTGCCTTCGAGTTCGCCGCCGCCAACCTTGCGCTCGAGCCGATACCGTTCGCGTCCGACCGGTTCGGCTCGGTCTCGGCATTCGACTTCATCGAGCATGTACCGCGCGTACTCAACGGCCGCGAGCCGAACACGACCTGCTTTCCGTTCGTGCGCCTGATGGACGAAGTCTGGCGCGTGCTCGCGCCGGGCGGCCTTTTCTACGCGCTGACGCCATGCTTTCCGAGCGCGCCGGCGTTCATGGACCCGACCCACGTCAACATCATCACCGACCGCACGCACGAGTACTTCTGCGGCGAGCAGCCGATCGCACGCATGTACGGCTTCTCGGGACGCTTCGAGGCGCGTCTCGCGCGCTGGGTGATCCCGGAGCATTCGTACGTCAAGGCGCCTCTCACGCTGAAGCAGGCGATCGCGCGCTGGCGCCGCGAGCGGCGCGGCAAGGCGGTCTACTTCCTGTGGGAGCTCGAGGCGATCAAGCCCGCCGCCGGCGTTCGTCGCGATGCCTGACACCGCGGCGCCGCGCACCAGTCTGATCCTGCTCGCGTGCAACCAGGCGGCAACCGTGCGCGCCGCCGCCGAGAGCTGTCTTGCGCAGCAGGGCGAGGCGCTCGAGATCGTGTTCTCGGACGACGCCTCGAGCGACGACACGTATTCGATCCTGTGCGAAGTCGCGCGCGCCTACTGCGGACCGCACGAGGTGCGCGTGAGGCGCAACCCGACCAACCTCGGCATCGGCGCGCACTACAACGTGCTGATCGAGGAGACCCGCGGCGACCTGATCGTCACCGCGGCCGGCGACGACATCTCGCTGCCGCAGCGCGTCGAACGCCTCGTCACCGCCTGGCGCGCAAGCGGCGAGCGCGTCGACCTCGTCGCGAGCGACTGCATCTCGCTCGCGGCGGACGGCACGCTCGGCGAGCGCATCGTCAACGACGACCTTGCAACGTGCACTGTCGAGGGCTGGTGCGCCAGGCGGCCGTTCACGGTCGGCGCGACGCATGCCTTCACGCGCCGCATGACGCGCCGCTTCGGCCCCTTCGTTGCCGGCCTGTGGTACGAGGACATCGTGATGGGCCTGCGCGCGATCATGACCGGCGGTGCGCTTACGGTGCCCG
>JBDHSE010000039.1:0-13525 GCA_039807955.1 Ideonella sp.
GTGCCGGCGTCGGGCGGCGTCGACCCGGCCGAGATGTTCGACCTCGGCTGGCGCATCGCGCCGCTGTCGACATTTGCCGCGCCGACGATCGTCAAGCGCCTCGTCGATCACGCCGAGCGCCACAAGCTCGGCATCGAGCCCTGTGCGCGCGCGTTCAAGACCATCGTCTACGGCGGCGCGCCGATGTACGTCGCCGATATCGAGCGCGCGCTGCGCGTGATGGGGCCGCGCTTCGTGCAGATCTACGGCCAGGGCGAGACACCGATGGTCGGCACCGCGCTGTCGCGCGCGCACCTGGCCGACAGCTTCCACCCGCGCTATCGCGAGCGCGTCGCGTCGGTCGGCGTTGCGCAGACGCCGGTGCGGCTGCGCATCGCCGACGCCGAAGGACGCGACCTGCCGGTCGGTGCGATCGGCGAGGTGCTCGTCCAGGGCGACAGCGTGATGGCCGGCTACTGGCGCAACCCGCAGGCGACCGCCGCCGCGCTGCGCGGCGGCTGGCTCTTCACCGGCGACGTCGGCTGCCTCGACGCCGACGGCTTCCTCACGCTGAAGGACCGCAGCAAGGACCTGATCATCAGCGGCGGCTCGAACATCTACCCGCGCGAGGTCGAGGAGGCGCTGCTCGGCGCGCACGGCGTCGCCGAGGCCGCCGTCGTCGGCGCCCCCGATGCGCAATGGGGCGAGACGGTCGTCGCCTTCGTCGTCGCCGAGCCGGGTGCCGCCGTCTCGGTCGCCGCGCTCGACTCGCATTGCCTCGCCCGCATCGCGCGCTTCAAGCGGCCCAAGCACTATGTGTTCGTCGATTCGCTGCCGAAGAACAACTACGGCAAGGTGCTCAAGACGGCGCTGCGTGAGAGACTGCGGTCCGAAGAAGTCGACGTGGCCGAAGGCAGCGGCCGGCAAAGCTCGCGTATCGACGACCAGCAGCCAACCAGGTGAAAGGCCCATCATGACCGCCAGACAAGCGACGCACTTCATCGGCCGGACGCAGTCCGCAATCGCCATCGTCATCACGCTGGGTCTGAGCGGCTGCGGCGGCTCGGATGCCTTGATCAGCGGCACGCTCTCGGGTCTCGGCGATGGGCTCACCGTCGTGCTGCAGAACAACAGCACCGATAACCTGTCGCTGACCATGAACGGCGGCTTCACGTTTCAGACGAGTGTCGCCGACGGCGCGACGTATTCGGTGACTGTGCTGACACAGCCGACGGGCCAGACCTGCAACGTCTCGAACGGTACCGGCACGGTCAACACCGACAAGGGTGGTCCTTCGGACATCGCCGTCGCCTGCAGCGCGACGTCGTCGCTCGGCGGCACCGTCACCGGCATGCTCGCCGGCCGCAGCGTCACGCTCGCCAACGGCGTGCAACAGATCAGCGTCGCGCAAAACGGCTTGTTCGCCTTTCCCGGCGTGCTGCCGGCCGGATCGACTTACACGGTGACGATCGTCGAGCAGCCCGCGGGCCAGCTCTGCACCGTCGTCAACGCCACCGGCACCGTCGTTCCCAACGTGATGGCGACAGTCGCCGTCACTTGCAGCTGATCGCCGCCTCGCGTCAAATCGGGCGGTTGGCGGTTCGCGCGGTCACGGGCCGAACCACTCCTCGAGCTTGCTCTCCCAGACGTCGCCGAGCAAGCGATAGCCGGTGCGTGTCGGGTGGATCTCGTTTTGCCAGTGCTCGGTCGGGCCGACGTCGGTGGTCTTCGCCGGTGTCAACGTCCCCTGCGTGTCGACGACTTTCAGCGTCGGTTCGGTGTTCGCGATGTCCTGGATCAGTCCGCGCACGCGGCGCAACAGTTCGACGCCCAGCGCGGCCCAGTCGTCCTGCGGGATCGCGAACGCCTTGACCGCACCGAACAACCAGGGGCCGAAGCCCGGCCCGGCGGCGGCGTTGTGCGGCGTCACGAAGTCGTAGGTGTGGACGACGATCGGCAGGCCGCGATTGACCTCGGACTTGTCGCGGTTGAAGAGCAGGATCTCGAAGACCTGCCTCGCGTGGTCGGCGAATGTCGACCAGCCGGGCGCGCTCAGATAGCGTGCGGCGCTGCTGCCGGCGTCCCATTCGGCCTGCGTCGCGAGCAGCCGCCGTTGCGCGGGATTCGACGGCCCCGCCTGCGCCGCCGAGATCACGTCGTTGCCGAGCCCCGACAGCAGCAGCGCCGTCCAGCGCCGCGCCAGCGTGCCGGCGAGCAACTGCAGGAACACCGCGTTCGTCGTGCTGTCGGTCATGTGCTGCAGTTCGGCGCCCGGCCGCGCGCAGTTCACCGCCACCGCCTTCCTCGACAGCGACATGCGGTCGAACAGGTTGCTCGTCAGGAACGGCGGGAACGCTCCGATCGAGAACCAGGAGTCGCCCTGTGCAAGAAACTGCAACGGGAACTGCTCGATCGGAAAGCCGCCCGCTTCGCCGTGGCCGGCAAGCTGGTCGGGCGAGATCAGAGTGATGTTGGGCATGACGTCTCCTGATCGTCGGGTGGACGAATCTCGACCCGCGCGATGCTTCCGGTTCGAACGCCATCAAGGCGCTGGCGCGAACCAACTCGGGCACCCATCGCGTGAGCGCAAGTCGGGCAGCAGTGTGGCACTCTCGATCGTCGCCGGCAACGAGCGATTGGCTCGACCGAACATTGGCGCTCAGCGGCCTTCGAGATCCGCCGTTGTCTGCTCCAACCAGCGCAACGCGCCCTCGCCTGCCGCGCGACCCGTCGCGAAGCAGGCGGTGAGCAGGTAGCCGCCGGTCGGCGCCTCCCAGTCGAGCATCTCGCCGGCGCAGAACACACCCGGGATCGCGCGCAGCATCAGGTTGTCGTCGATCGCACCCAACTGCACGCCGCCAGCGCTGCTGATAGCTTCATCGAGCGGCCGCGCCCGCACGAGCGTCAGCGGCAGCGCCTTCAGCGCCTGCGCGAGCCGCGCCGTGTCTTGCATCGTTTCGCGCGGCAGCAGCTCGTGCAGCAGCGCCGCCTTCGCGCCGTCGATGCGGAGTCGGCTTTTCAGATGCGTCGCAAGCGAGCGCGGGCCGCGCGGATGCGACAGTTCGCGCAGCACGGTTTGCGCGTCGCGCCCGGGCAGCAGATCGAGGTGGATCGTCGCTTCGCCGCGCGCCGCGATTTCGTCGCGGACCGGCGCCGACGCGGCGTAGACGAGGCTGCCTTCGACGCCGGTCTCGGTGAGCACGAACTCGCCCTGGCGCGCGAACTCTGCCGGATCGAAGCGCAGCGCGACCGGCTTCAACGGCTGGCCGGCAAAGCGGCTGCGCAGATGCGCGCTCCAGCCGCCTGCGGCCGGCCCAGCGTGCGTGCGGCCGACGTCGAAGCCGCAATTGCTCGGCTCGAGCGGCGCGACCTCGACGCCGCGCGCCTGCAACAGCGGCACCCAGGCGCCGTCCGAGCCGAGCCGCGTCCAGCTGCCGCCGCCGAGCGCGAGGATGGTCGCGCCGGGCGCGATGCTGCACTCGCCGTCCGGCGTCGCAAAGCGCAGCGCGCGGCGTTCGTCCCAGCCGAGCCAGCGGTGCCGCATCCGAAACCGCACGCCGAGACTTCGCAACCGCTGCAGCCAAGCGCGCAGCAGCGGCGCCGCCTTCATCTCGCGCGGAAACACCCGCCCCGAGCTGCCGACAAAGGTCTCGATGCCAAGCCCGGCCGCGAACGCGCGCAGCGCTTCGGGCGGGAACGCGCGCAGCAGCGGCTCGAGCGCAGCGCGTCGCGCGCCGTAGCGTGCGAGGAAGGCGTCGAGCGGCTCGCTGTGCGTCAGGTTGAGCCCGCCCTTGCCGGCGAGCAGGAACTTGCGGCCGGCCGAGCGCATCGCGTCGTAGACATCGACCTGCACGCCGCGCTCGGCGAGCACCTGCGCCGCCATCAGCCCGGCCGGCCCGGCGCCGACGACGACCGCACTGTGTGGCGCGCGCGTCTCGACATGCATGGTGCGGGTACTTTCGGGGAAAGACATGGCCGGCATTGTCGCGGCGCCCGCTATGCTTGCCGCCCAGAAGAGAACAAAGAGGAGACAACGGTGGGCGACTCCATTGACCTCGTGCGCCTGAACTTCAACCCGCAGGCGCAGATCGGGTTGAACGTCGTGCTCGCGCTCGTGATGTTCGGCATCGCGCTCGACCTGAAGATCGCCGACTTCAAGGCCGCGCTGCGAACGCCGCGCGCGCTCGCGATCGGCCTCGTCAGTCACCACCTGCTGTTTCCGGCGTTCACCTTCTTGCTCGTGCTACTCGTGCGGCCGGCGCCGTCGATCGGCCTCGGCATGCTGCTCGTCGCGTCTTGCCCGGCGGGCCACATCTCGAACTTCTTCACCCATCGCGCGCGCGGCAACACCGAACTCTCGATCGCGATCAGCACGCTGTCGATGCTGCTGTCAATCGTGATGACGCCGCTCAACGTCGGTTTCTGGGCGTCGCGCGACGCGCAGATGGGCGCGCTCCTGCGCAGCTTCTCGCTCGACCCGCTGCATATGCTCGGCGACATCGCGATGCTGCTCGGCATCCCGCTCGCCGCCGGCATGCTGATCGCGCACCGCCTGCCGCGCCTGGCGAAGCGGATCAACGGCCCGATGCGCGTCTTCTCGCTGCTCGTCCTCGTCGGCTTCGTCGCCGGCGCGCTGGTGCTGAACTGGGCGATCTTCCTCGCGTACGCGCGCTTCGTCGTCGTTGTCGTGCTCGTCCACAACGCGCTCGCGCTGGCCGGCGGCTACGGCTTCGCGCGCGCCGCGCGGCTTGCCGAGCGCGACCGCCGCTCGGTCGCGTTCGAGACCGGCATCCAGAATTCGGGCCTCGGCCTCGTCCTCGTCTTCAACTTCTTCGACGGCCTGGGCGGCATGGCGATCGTCACCGCCTGGTGGGGCGTCTGGCACATCGTCGCCGGCATGCTGCTGTCGACGTTCTGGATGAGGCGCGCGCCCGCGCCCGCGGCGGCCGGCATCGCCGAGCGCGCATGAACCCAGCAGCGCGGCGCGTCCTCGTCACCGGCGGCGGCGGCTACCTCGGCCGCCAACTCGTCGCCGCGCTCGCGGCGCAGGCGGCCGGCGACGCCGCGCGCCGCGTCGTCTCGCTCGACGTTCGCGACGCGGCCGAGCGCCTGCCTGGCGTGCGCTACGTGACGGCCGACATCCGCGATCCAGGCCTTGCCGCGCTGCTGCGCGAGGAGCGCATCGACACCGTCGTCCACCTCGCCGCGATCGTCACGCCGGGCGCGAAGTCGAACCGCGAGTTCGAGTACCAGGTCGACGTCGAAGGCACACGCAACGTGCTGCAGGCCTGCGTCGCGGCCGGCGTGCGCCACGTCGTCGTCTCGTCGTCCGGCGCGGCCTACGGCTACCACGCCGACAACCCGGCGTGGCTGACCGAGGACGATGCGATCCGCGGCAACCACGAGTTCGCCTACGCCTGGCACAAGCGCCTCGTCGAGGAGATGCTCGCCGAGTTCCGCGCGCAGCATCCGGCGTTGCAGCAGACGATCTTTCGGATCGGCACCATCCTCGGCGCGACGGTGCAAAACCAGATCACTGCACTCTTCGACAAGCCGCGCCCGCTCGCCGTCGCCGGGTCGGACAGCCCGTTCGTCTTTGTCTGGGACGAGGACGTTGTCGGCGCGATGCTGCACGCGCTGGCCGGCGCGCCGCCCGGCATCTACAACCTCGCCGGAGACGGCGCCTTGACGATCCACCAGATCGCCGCGCGCATGGGCAAGCGCTGCCGCGTGCTGCCGCCGTGGCTGCTGCAGGCCGCGCTATGGATCGGCCGCCGCATCGGCGCGACGCAGTACGGCCCAGAGCAGTTGCGCTTCCTGCGCTATCGCCCGGTGCTTTCCAACCGGCGGCTGAAGGACGAGTTCGGCTACCGGCCGCGCAAGACCTCGGCCGAGGTGTTCGACTTCTGGTGGGCCGCGCACAGCGGCGCAGGCCGGCAATGAACAACGTGCCCGGCGACGCGTGCCGCAGATCGAGTGCCCTCACATCGGATCGAACCATGACGAGACTTCGCGCCTCCTTCGCCCTGCTTTCCGCTCTCCTGCTCGGCGGCTCGTCCCTCGCCGCGACGCTGACCGTCACCGACGCCGCCGGCCGGCCGCTTGCGACAGCCAAGGTGCGTGAGGTCGCCGCCGCGCCGCGCAAGCTCGACACGTCCGACGGCGGCTACCCCGCGCCGGGCAAGGCGAACCGCGTCGACCCCGAGATCACGCGCTTCACCGACGCCAGCGGCCGCGTGAGCTTCGCCGATCGGGACGTCGCCGTACGCTACCTCGTTCGCAAGCCCGGCTATCGCGATCGGGACGTGCCCGCGGCGGCGGGAACGGCCGAACTGCGCGTTGCGCTCGACGCCGAGACCGACCCGTTGCGCCTCGCGCAGGCCAAGCCGGCCAACGTCTGGCTCGGCGCGCTCGACCTCGGCGATGCGGCGCGCAAGACGCGGTTCATGCTGCAGTGCGCGTTCTGCCATCAGCAGGGCAATGCCTTCCTGCACCAGCAGCGCAGCGCCGCCGACTGGAGCGATGCGATCCAGCGCATGGTGCGCTACGGCTCGCGGCTGCCGACCGAGGACCAGCAGGCGCTGCCCGAACTGCTCGAGCGCGGCTGGCGCAAGCTGCGCGAGAACCCGTCGCTGCTCGCCGAGCCGGCGCCGTGGGCGGCGTCGCTCGCCGGCGCGACGATCACCGAATGGCCGATCGGCGATGCGATGTCGCAGACGCACGACCAGCTGCTCGCCGCGAGCGGCCTCGTCTACGTCGCCGACAACATCCAGGACCGGCTCTACGAGGTCGACACGCAGGCCAACACCGTCACCGTCTACAAGATTCCGCACCGCGCGGGCGAACCCAACGGCGGGCTGCTCGCCGCGCGGCTGAAGGACTTCCCGCGCCACGACAGCACGTCCAACGCGCACTCGCTCGCGCAGTCGGCGCGCGACGGCCACATCTTCATCACGCCGTCGGCGCAGCGCCGGCTCGTCGAGTTCGATCCGAAGACGAAGGCCTTCAAGCTGCACGAGATGGACGGGGGCTTCTACCCGCACACGATCCGCGTCGATGCGAAGGACCGCGTCTGGTTCACGCTCGCGCTGTCGAACGAGATCGCGATGTTCGACCGCGCGACGGCCAGGTTCACGCGCTACGCGCTGCCGGCGCGCTCGGTGCGCGAGCAACTGACGACCACCTTCATCTCCCCGATCTTCAAGCTGATGGGCTGGGGCGTGCCGCTCGCGAACTGGCTGCCGGTCGATCTGATCTCGACCGGCGTGCCGCTGCCCTACGGCATCGACATCACGCCCGACGGCAGGGTCTGGTTCGCGCGGCTGCACACCGACGAGATCGGCAACATCGACCCTGCAACCGGCGCGGTGACGATGATCGCGACGCCGTTCAAAGGCCCGCGCCGGCTGCGCAGCGACACGCAGGGCAACCTCTGGATCGGCGCCTTCCCCGAGTCGGCGATCGCACGCTACGACCCGCAGACCGGCCGCTTCACGCGCTTCGATCTGCCCGTCGTGCCGCGTGGCAGCGACACGCCGTACGCGCTCAACGTCGACAAGCGGCGCGCCATCGTCTGGGTCACCGGCAACCAGTCCGATTCGCTGCACGCGTTCGATGTCGCCGCGAACACCTGGCGCAGCGTGCCGCTGCCGCGGCGCGTCGCGTTCACGCGCGACGTCGAGATCGCCGACGACGGCACCGTCTTCACGTCGACGTCGAACTTCCCGAGCTGGCACGTCGAGGACGGCCAGCCGACGCTGATTCGCGTCCAGCCCGGCGCGCTGTTCGAGTGACTGCCGCGTGATCGCGCTGCGCCACGGGCGCTTCTTCGCGTCGTGCCTGCTCGCGTTCACGGCCGGCCACATGGTGAACTACGGCGTCGTCATGTACGCGCAGGACGTGATCGGCTCGGACCTGCTCTCGGGCATCGGCTTCGGCCTGTGCTTCGGCCCGCCCGTCGTCCTCGGCTGGTACGCCGGTGTGCTGTGCGACCGGCTCGCACCGGGGCGGCTGGTCCACGCCGCGCATGCACTCTTCGTGCTTGCCGCGCTGTTGCTGTGGGGCGCGCATGCGTGGCTGCCCGAGGCGCCGCAGCGCGTCGCGCCGCTCGTCGCCGCCGCCGCGCTGGCCGGCGCCGGCTGGTCGTTCGTCTCGCCGGCGCGGCTGGCGACGCTGGGCCAGATCGCAAGCAGCGCAGACCTCAAGCCGGCTTCGGTGCTCTTCAACCTGCTCGTGATGCTCGGCTTCGGCCTCGCGCCGGTGCTGATCGCGATCTCCCGGCGCGGTGTCGGCTGGCCCGGCGTCTTCGGCGGGGCGGCGCTGTTCTTCGTGCTGGCATCGGTCGCGCTGCTGGGGGTGCGCACCCGCGGCAGCGACCGCGCGCACCAACCGGTCGCAGCAGAGATTCGCGAGGGCATCGCGGCGGTCGGCGCCAAGCCGCTGTTGGCGCAGTTGATGATCGCCGCGATGGTCGGTTATCTGGCGATGGGGCCGCTGTCGGTGCTGCTGCCCAGGCTCGCGTCGAGCCGCCTGCTGCTGGGCGAGGTCGGCCGCGGCGCGTTCCTCGGCACGCTCGCGCTGGCGCTGATCGCGGGCGGCGTCGTCGCGCTCGTCGCCGCGCACCGCGCGCACAACGGCCGGCTCGTGCTCGGCGCGACGATCGCGGCCGGCGTCGCGCTTGCCGCACTCGGCAGCGTGAGCATGGTCGCGCCGGCAGTCGCCCTGCTGTGCGCGGTCGGCATCGCCGCCGGGCTGGCGCTGTCGCTGATCGTCGCCGGCATCCAGGCGCAGGCGGCGGACGCGACGCGCGGGCGCGTCGTCAGCATGTACACCATCATCTCGCAGGTCGTCCCCGCCGCCTCCGGCGTCGCCGCCGGCGCGCTGACGCAGGCCTTCGGCGTCGGCGTTGCGCTGCAGGTCTGCGGCGCGGTGCTCGTGCTCGCGATGCTCGTCAACGCGGCGTGGATGTCAGCGCTGCGGACGCATCGGGGTTGAGGCGGGCCTGCGCTCAGGAACCTGAAGCCAGGTCAGCAGACTTCACCCGCGCTGCGTGCCTTGCGGCGCAGCGCAGCCGACGCGGCCCATCAGGACCACTCGGCGGCTGGAGCATCCGGGCTCAGTCAGCGTGGCGCTGCTCTTTGATCTGGCGCAAAGACTGCCCTCGCTCTCCCATGACCTAGGGATTGAGGACATCGATGGTCCGAGCGACGGTGTGCACACGGTGATCTGCGAACGGGGGTGTGTGATGGCACTGCATCATGGATTGCTGAAAGGGCTGTTGCCTGCGTTGCTGCTGGTTTCCCAGTCTGCCTGGGCCTACAAGGTCAGCCTGGATACCGTGTCGCTGCTGCCCGGAGGGCCGGAACTGGTTGCGAAGTGCAATTCGGGCCTCATTCCGCCGCCGGTGCACTACGACGCCTGGTCGTGCAGCCCGGGCTACCAGACCGGCACCGACCCCTATGTCAGCCATGCCGATGCCAACGTCTTCGCGAGCGCTGATTTGCGCGACGGCAAGTTGCGCCTTGCAGCCAACGAGTCCGGCTCGGCCCGGGTCGGATTGGCCGACATTCTGTGGTTGTCGATCCCCGGACTCGACCCGGGCGAAGTGCAGACGATCAGCTTCGATCTCGTCGTCAACGGAACCTACGCGCGTGCGCCGGGTCAGGATCGCGGGCAGGCCACCTATGACTTTCTCGCCGCAAGCGGGCTGTTCAGCTACGGGCCGACCGACATGGTCGCGGGTTCAGTCGGCTGGAAGACCGCGCCCGGCAGCAACGTCGTGAACTCGACTGCTGCGCCCGAGGAGTTCTACACCTTCTCCACGAGCGGCGAATGGGCCCAACTCGCCACCAACCACTTTGTCGCGAGCATCGATGTCTGGGGGGATGACCCGACGCTGGGTTTCAGGATCGGGCTGCTCGCTGGCGGGCCGGCGGACTTCTCGAACACGGCAACGGTTGCGCTGACGCTGCCGGATGGTTCGACCTTCGTATCGGAATCTGGCGTGTTCCTGAGCGCGGTGCCAGAGCCGACGAGCGCCTGGCTGCTCGCGCTCGGCCTGGTGGCGCTCGCCGAGTTGCGCCGCCGGCGCTGAGCGCCTCACCTACAACATCGAAGCACGGTCAACTGCACCGTCAGTCGACGATGAAGAGCTTCGCGCCGACCTCCGAGTACGAGCGGTGGGGTTCGGCATTGTCGGCAACCTGGTAGCTCATGCCGGGGCGCAGCGTGAAGACGCGCCCGTCCGCGAGTTCTGTATGAAGCTCGCCGTCCATGCACAGCAGGATGTGCCCCTTGACGCACCAGTGGTCCGCCAGATAGCCGGGCGTGTACTCGACCATGCGGACACGGATATCGCCAAAGACCTGCGTTCGCCAGTACGCGACACCGCGCTCGCCCTGATATTCGGTGGGCTCGACCTTCGACCAATCGGTGGTACCGAACGGGATGGCAGACATGCGCATGGTCTTTCCTCCATTTCGCGGCCTGGCGTTTGCCATGTCTGCCGCTTCGAACGATTGGCGCCGCGCTGGCGCGGCGTTTATCTCGGCACGGGCTCCCGACACGCAGCCGACCTCGGATGCCGGAGATACGACTGCAGGCTCCTGTGTCGGCGCGCTCACCAGATCGATCTGGAATTAACGCTTAGTCGTGCCGCTCGATTCCGAATCGCAATCCCCTATGAGGATGCGCCGAACCCGATCGAAGCGGCTGTGCCATCCGAGCTACGACCCGCCCCGCAGCGCCGCCTTCAGCGCCGCGCCGATGTCCAGCCTTGCGGCGAACGGGTCGCTCGGGTTGCGGCCCTGGACGATGTCTTCGAGCCGGGTCTGGACGCTGGCAAGCGCTTTCGGGTGGCTGTAGATGTAGAAGCGGCGTGCGGCGATCGCGTCGAAGACGTTTTGCGCGACCTGCGCAGCCGTCACCTTGCCGGAGCCGACGGCCTTGTCGATCATCGCCTTCTGTACGCGCTGGCTTTGGGTCGGCACGGCGTTGGCGCCGAGTTCGGCGGGCCGGTTGCGGTCGCTTGCCTGGATGGCGGTCGGCACGAAGAACGGGCACAGCACCGACGCGGTGACCTGCTCGGTGACGAGCGCGAGGTCGTGGTACAGCGTTTCCGAAAGGCTCACGACGGCCTGCTTGCTGACGTTGTAGACGCCCATGTTCGGCATGTTGACGAGGCCCGACATCGACGCCGTGTTGACGATGTGGCCCTCGTAGCCCGGGTTGGCGGCCGCCGCTTCGAGCATCATCGGCGTGAAGACGCGCACGCCGTGGACGACGCCCATCAGGTTGACGGCGAGCACCCACTCCCAGTCGGCGAGCGCGTTCTCCCAGATCAGGCCACCGGTGCCGACGCCGGCGTTGTTGAAGACGACGTGCGGCGCGCCGAAGCGCTGCTGCACGGCGGCGCCGAGCGCCTCGACCTCGGCCGCTTTCGAGACGTCGAGCCGGTACGCGAGCACCTGCGCGCCGAGCGCCTTCACCTCGGCCGCCGCCGCGTCGAGCGCATCCTGCTGCACGTCGGCCATGACGACGTTCATGCCTTCGCGCGCCGCGATGCGCGACGCCTCGAGGCCGAAGCCGGAGCCGGCGCCGGTGATGACGGTGGTGCGGCCGGCGAAGGCCTTCATCGGTCAGACCGCCTTCGCCCGCGGCAGTGCACGTTCGTTGATCGCGTCGAAGTCGGCGTCGTGGCTCGCGAGCGTGCCGAAGGTCTGGCCCCAGCCGCCGGCCAGGCGCGACGCGCAGAAGGCGTCGAAGACGAAGTCCGGCGCGTGCTGGCGCAGCAGCGCGGCCTGTACCGCGAGCGCGACGTCCTGCGCCAGGCGGCGGGCGTCAGCCTCATCGGTGACGCCGTCGATGCGCGCAAGCAGCGCGTCGCGCGCGCGGTCGAACGCGGGGTGCGCGCCGCGCGCGGCGGCGAGTTCGGCGTCTAGCGCCTCGGCGACCGACCCTTCCCGGCCGCCCTTGCGCAGCGCGCGCAACAGGTCGAGCCCCATGATGTTGCCGGCGCCCTCCCAGATCGAGTTGACCGGCATCTCGCGGTAGATGCGCGCCATCACGCCCTCGCCGCCGTCCTCGACGTAGCCGTTGCCGCCGAGGCACTCCATCGCCTCCTGGCCGAAGTGGCTGCCGCGCTTGCAGATCCAGAACTTCGCGACCGGCGTCAGCACGCGGCGCATCAGCACCTCGTGCGCATCGTCGGGATGGTCGAGCGTGCGCGCGAGGCGCAGCGCGAGCGCCGTTGCGGCTTCGCTCTCCAGCGCGAGGTCGGCGAGCACGTTCTTCATCAGCGGCTGGTCGGCGAGCATCTTGCCGAACGCCGCGCGCTGCCCGGTGTGGTTGAGCGCGAGCGTGAGCGCCTGGCGCATCAACCCGCTCGTGCCGAGCGCGCAGTCGAGCCGCGTCATCGACCCCATCTCGAGGATCTGCGGCACGCCGCGGCCCTCGTCGCCGACGAGCCACGCCGTCGCGCCGTCGAACTCGACTTCCGAGCTGGCGTTGGCCTTGTTGCCGAGCTTGTCCTTCAGGCGCTGGATGCGGATCGCATTCACGCTGCCGTCGGGCAGGATGCGCGGCATGAAGAAGCAGCTCATGCCGCCCGGCGAGTTGGCGAGGACGAGGAAGGCGTCGCTCATCGGCGCCGACAGGAACCACTTGTGGCCGGTGATCGAGAAGCGCCTTCCCCATGCGTCGGCGCCGTCGGGCGCTGCCTGCGAGGTGTTGGCGCGAACGTCCGAGCCGCCCTGCTTCTCGGTCATGCCCATGCCCATCGTCACGCCGGTCTTGTCGAGGCCGCGGATGAAACGCGCGTCGTACTGCCGGCGCGTCAAGAGCGGCCCCCACTGCGCAGCGAGCGCCGGGTTCGCGCGCAGCGCGGGCGTGACGGCGTAGGTCATCGAGATCGGGCACAGCACCGAAGGCTCGAGTTCGGTGAACAGCATGAACGCCGCCGCGCGGCGCACGTGGTCGCTCGCCGCACCGGCCCACGGCGTGCCGTGCAGCCCCGCCTGCGCCGCGAGGCCCATCAGCGCGTGGTAGCTCGGGTGGAACTCGACGCGGTCCTCGCGCCGGCCGAAGCGGTCGAAGGTGTGCAGCTCGGGCGTGTGCACGTTCGCAAGCCGCGCGTGCGTCTGCATCTCGGGCGCGGCCAGCGTCGCGCCCAGGCGTTCGAGCTCCGCTGTGTCGAGCCCCGGCGCGTTGAAGCGCAGCGCGTCGCGCAGCGCGGCGTTGTCGTCGAACAGGTTGTTGCCGCTGCGCGGCAGCGCCTGGTTGAAGACCTCGTGTGTCGCATGCATGGCTTTCGCCTCCGATCCCGGACTTCGATCTACACGAGTTTGACGAGTTGCTTGCCGAAGTTCTTGCCCTCGAGCAAACCGAGGAAGGCTTGCGGCGCGGCTTCTATCCCCTGCGCGATCGACTCGCAGTACTTCAGCCTGCCGCTGGCGACGAGGGTGCCCAGTTCCTTCAGCGCCTCGGGCCAGATGTCGGCGTGGTCGCTGATGATGAAGCCCTGCAGTTTCAGGCGCGAAACGAGCAGCAG
>JBDHSE010000040.1:0-13513 GCA_039807955.1 Ideonella sp.
CGCCTTCGCCGCGCGCGTGAGCTGCGCCGCGCACTCGCGCACCTGCGCGACCGACCCCGGCGCCGACGCGAGCTGGTCCGAGTAGACGGTCTGGATCGAGTCGATGACGACGACCGCCGGCTGCTCGGCGGCGATCGCCGCCAGGATGCGCTCGAGCTGGATCTCGGCCAGCACCCGCACCGCCGACGCACCCAGACCGAGCCGGCGCGAGCGTAGCGCGACCTGCGCGCCGCTTTCCTCGCCGGTGACGTAGAGCGTTCGCATCCGCCGCGCGAGCAGGTCCAGCGCCTGCAGCAGCAGCGTGCTCTTGCCGATGCCGGGGTCGCCGCCGATCAGCACGACGCCGCCTTCGACGATGCCGCCGCCGAGCACGCGGTCGAGCTCGGCGATGCCGGTCGGCGAGCGTTCGATCTCTGCAGCCTCGATCTCGGCGAGCGTCGCCACCGGCGCCGCCTTCACGAGCGACTGGAAGCGCTGGTTGCGCCCGGCACCCGCCGGCTCGGCAATGCCCTCGACGAGCGTGTTCCACGCGCTGCACGCCGGGCACTGGCCGAGCCACTTCGGGCTCGTCCCGCCGCACTCGCTGCAGGTGTAGATCGTCTTCGCGTCGCGCGCCATCGCGGCATTGTCGCCGCCCAGTGCAGCCGCTCGGCGCCCGCCGCTGCGCCGGCGCGACAATCGCCGCCATGCAGCTCTCGCTCTGGTTCACGTTCTTCGCCGCGTCGTGGGCGATCAGCCTGTCGCCCGGACCGGGCGCGGTCGCCGCGATGGGCGCCGGCGTGAACCACGGCTTCGCGCGCGGCTACTGGCTCACGCTCGGGCTCGTCACCGGCATCGTGACGCAGCTTGCGATCGTCGGCGTCGGCCTCGGTGCGCTGATGGCGGCGTCCGAATCGGCGTTCACCGCCGTCAAGTGGGCCGGCGTCGCCTACCTGCTGTGGCTCGGCATCCAGCAGTGGCGCGCGCCGGTGCGCACGCTGCAGGCGGTCGAGGCCGAGCGCACGCTCGTGTCAAAGCGCGCGCTCGTCGTGCGCGGCTGGGGCATCAACGCGGTCAACCCCAAGGGCACGGCGTTCATGCTCGCCGTCGTGCCGCAGTTCATCGACCCGTCGCGGCCGCTCGCGCTGCAGTACGCGGTGATCGGTGCGACGCTCGTCTTCACCGACCTCGTCGTGATGGCCGGCTACACGGCGCTCGCGTCGCGCGTGCTGGCGGTGCTCAAGTCGCCGCGCCAGGTGCGCGCGATGAACCGTCTGTTCGGGTCGCTGTTCGTCGTCGCGGCGGCGCTGCTGGCTTCGCTCAAGCGGCTCTGACGCTCACACGCGCACCTTGGCGCGCGCCGACTTGATCTCGCCGCGCTGCGTCTTTGCCTCCAGGCGGCGCAGGCGCGACGCCTGGGTCGGCTTCGTCGCGCGGCGCACGCGCGGCGGGTGGGCGGCGCGATCGACGAGCGCCTGCAGGCGGCGCAGCGCGTCGGCGCGGTTGCCTTCGCGCGTGCGCATCGTCTGCGCCTTGATGACGACGACACCCTCTGCGGTGATGCGCGCGTCGCGCAGCGCGAGCAGGCGAGCCTTGACGTCGTCGGGCAGCGACGAGGCGGCGATGTCGAAGCGCAGATGGATCGCGCTCGACACCTTGTTGACGTTCTGGCCGCCGACGCCCTGGGCGCGGATCGCGTTGATCTCGACTTCGGCCGCATCGACGACAGCGCGGTGCAGCGTCATCGCGCGGCCCTCATTCGATGTCGATGACTTCGCCCGCGTCCGGCGCCGGCAGCAGCGGCAGCTCGGCGCGCAGCGCGGCGCAGTTGGCGATGTGGCGGTCGCACAGCCGCTTGAAGAGCCAGCCCGACAGCGCCGCCGAAGCTGCCTGGCCGACGATAGGCGCGACCTTCGCCGCCTGCTGCGCGCCGATGCGCAGGCCGATCGAGCGCGTCGCTGCGACGAGCGCTCCCTGCGTCACGACGCGACCGATCAGGTAGCTGCCGGTCTTGCGGATCAGCTCGTCGACCTTGCTGCGCAGGGCAGGCGGCAGCGCGGCGATCTGCGCCGGCGACAGGCCGTAGGCGCGGTTGATTTGCTCGACCGTCTTCGCGAGCAGGTTGGCGTTGATGAAGAGGTCGGCGCCGAAGACCGGGATCGCCGAGACGCCGGCCGCCTTCAGCGCCTGGCGGCGCACCAGCTTGCGGCAGGCGGCAGCGCGCTCGTTCTCGGGCGTGTCGAGCAGTTCGTCGGCGGGTTCGGCGTTGCGGGCCACAGTTCGACCTGATTAGCGAGCAAGCTCAGCAGCCGTGCGACGCCCGCCCCTCACCCCGGCCCTCTCCCCCGTTGCCGGGGGAGAGGGAGCGTTTCTCCCTCTGCCGCTGGCGGGAGAGGGCTGGGGTGAGGGCAAACAGGTCGACACACCGAATGTGCTGAGGTTCATCGCCAGTCAGGTGGTTCGATGTGCGGACGGGCGCTGCGAAATCAATCGACGCTCACCGGCACGCGCCGCGCGAGCGCGCACATCAGCTCGTAGCCGATTGTTCCCGCGCCGTGCGCGACCTCGTCGATGCAGAGCACGCGGCCCTGCGCATCGCTGCCCCAGAGCGTGACGGGGCTGCCGACGCCGGCCGCCGGCACCGGCGCGAGGTCGACCGTCAGCATGTCCATCGAGACGCGGCCGACGAGGCGACAGCGCACGCCATCGACGAGCACCGGCGTGCCGGCCTTCGCGCTGCGCGGATAACCGTCGGCGTAACCGCAGGCGACGACGCCGATGCGCATCGGCGCGTCGGCCGTGAAGGTGCTGCCGTAGCCGACGGTCGCGCCGGCTGCGAGGTGCTGCGTCGCGATCAGTTCGGAGCGCAGCGACATCGCAGGCATCAACTGCCAGTGCGCGCTGTCGTGCAGCGGATGGTCGGGCGACGAGCCGTAGCTCAGGATGCCGGCGCGTACCCAGTCGCCGCGCAGCGCGGCATCGTCCGGCGCGAAGCGCAGCGTCGCCGCGCTGTTGCACAGCGACCGCTCGCCGGCCAGCCCGTCGCTCGCCGCCTCGAACGCGGCGCGCTGGGCGGCGACGCCGGGCGCGCCGTCGGCGTCCGAGAAGTGCGTCATCAGCGTGATGTCCTCGACCTGCGCGAGTCCTGACAGCCGCAGCCACGCGCCGCGAAACGCGCCGGGCGCGAAGCCGAGCCGGTTCATGCCGCTGTTGAGCTTGAGGAACACGCGCTGCGGCGCGGCGCTCTTGTGGCGCGCGAGCCAGTCGATCTGGTCTTCGCGATGGATCACATGCCACAGGTTCAGCCGCGAGCAGACCTCGAGGTCGCGCGCTTCGAAGCAGCCCTCGAGCAGCAGCACCGGCCCGCGCCAGCCCAGCGCCCGGATGCGTTCGGCCTCGTCGAGGTCGAGCAGCGCGAAGCCGTCGGCGCCGCGCAGGCCCTCGAACGCGCGCTCGATGCCGTGGCCGTAGGCGTCGGCCTTGACGACGGCGAAGACGCGCGCGCCGGCCGCGGCGGCGCGCGCGCGCCGCAGGTTGTGCGCCAGCGCGGCGGTGTGAACGGTGGCCCGGATCGGTCGCGGCATGCGCCGATTCTGCCAGCGCGGGCCCCCGATCGCGGGGGGTGCGCGGGGCTGCAAAAGACAGTGCCCATGCTATAAACCCCGGCGCAAAGGCCACCACCCGACCCGGCTCGAAGCCGTCGGCAACGGCGCCTTGCGAAGCCCTTTTTCCTGCCACGGAGGCATTGCTCGGCCGCACGCTCGTGATCGCATGAAAAAGGGCTTCTCCACGATCATGGCGGCGCAGTTCTTCAGCTCGCTCGCCGACAACGCGCTGTTCGTCGCCGCCGTCGAGCTGATCCGAGAGGCCGGGGCCGCGCAGTGGCAGGGCGCGGCGCTGGTGCCGATGTTCGCGCTCTTCTACGTCATCCTCGCGCCGTTCGTCGGCGCCTTCGCCGACGCCGTCCCCAAGGGGCAGGTGATGTTCTATTCGAACCTCATCAAGATCGTCGGCTGCCTGACGATGCTCTTCGGCGCCCATCCGCTGCTGGCCTACGGCATCGTCGGCCTCGGCGCGGCGGCGTACTCGCCCGCCAAGTACGGCATCCTCACCGAGCTGCTGCCGCCGTCGCAGCTCGTCAAGGCCAACGGCTGGATCGAGGGGCTGACGATCGCGTCGATCATCCTCGGCGTGCTGCTCGGCGGCCAGCTGATCGGCCCGATGATGGCGCCGCGCCTGCTCGACTTCGACATGCCGATGGTCGACACCGGCATCGACACGCCGCCCGAGGCGGCGATCGCTGCGCTCGTCTCGGTCTACGTGCTCGCCGCGATCATCAACCTCTACATTCCGCGCACCGAGGCGCCGCTGCAGCCGTTCTCGCGCGACATCATCGCCCTCGTGCGCGACTTCGCGGTCTGCAACGCGCGGCTGTGGAACGACAAGCTCGGCCAGATCTCGCTCGCGACGACGACGCTGTTCTGGGGCGTCGCCGGCAACCTGCGCTACATCGTGCTCGCCTGGGCCGCCGTCGCGCTCGGCTACACGACGACGCAGGCGTCGACGCTGACCGGCGTCGTCGCGATCGGCACCGCGGCCGGCGCGGTGATCGCGTCGATGCGCATGCGGCTCGATCGCGCGACGGGCGTGATCCCGCTCGGCATCGCGATGGGCCTGCTCGTCGTCGGCATGAACTACATCACCCACCTCTGGGCGGCGGTGCCGTTCCTGATCGTGCTCGGCGGCATCGGCGGCTACATCGTCGTGCCGATGAACGCGCTCTTGCAGCACCGCGGCCACAACCTGATGGGCGCCGGCCGGTCGATCGCGGTGCAAAACTTCAACGAGCAGGCCTGCATCCTCGCGCTCGGCGCGCTCTACACCGGCGTGACGCGCGTCGGCATGTCGACCTTCTTCGCGATCGCTGCGTTCGGCATCGTCGTCGCCGCGATCATGGAGCTGATCCGGCGCTGGCACGCGTCGAACCTGACGCGGCACAAGGACGAAGTCGAACGCCTGCTCGCCCTCGCGCGCAGCGACCGACATTGATCGCGCGCGCGCCGCCGGGCGCCGTGCACGCGCCGCTGTGGCCGGTGCTGGCGCTCGCCTTCAACGCCGCCGTCTGGGGCACGTCGTGGTGGGCGTTTCGCCAGTTGCAGGCGCTGGGGCTGCATCCGCTGTGGGCGACGGTGCTGATCTACGCCGTCGCCGCGGCCGCGATCGTCGCCGTGCGGCCGGCCGCGCTCGGCCTCGTGGTGCGCACGCCGCAGCTGTGGGTGCTGGTGGCCGCGTCGGGGATGACGAACGCGGCGTTCAACTGGGCGATCGTGATCGGCGACGTCGTTCGCGTCGTGCTGCTCTTCTACCTGATGCCGCTGTGGGCGGTGCTGCTCGCGCGGCTGATGCTGCACGAGGCGCTGACCGGCGCCGCCGCGCTGCGCGTGCTGCTCGCGCTGGCCGGTGCGGCGATCGTGCTGTGGCCGGCCGGCGGCGGCTGGCCGCTGCCGCACACGCTCGCCGACGCGCTCGGCATCGCCGGCGGCTTCACGTTCGCGCTCAACAACGTGATGCTGCGCCGCGCCGCCGTGCTGCCCGAGGAGGGCCGGGCGCTCGCGATGTTCGTCGGCGGCGTCGTCGTCGCCGGCGTGCTCGCCACCACGCTCGCCTCGCGCGGCGCCGTCGGCTGGCTGCCGGCGCCGGCGCCCGTCTGGCTGGTCGCGACCTTCGTGCTGAGCCTGCTCTTTCTGCTGAGCAACCTCGCGCTGCAGTTCGGTGCGGCGCGGCTGCCGGCGAACGTGACGGCCGTCGTGCTGCTGACCGAGATCGTGTTCGCGACCGGCTCGGCGCTCGCCCTCGGCGGCGGCACGCTCACGCCGCAGGCGACGCTGGGCGGCGCGTTGATCCTCGCCGCGACGCTGCTCGCCGCGCTGCGCCGCGGCGGCTGACCACGCGCCGCGGGCAAGCGATACCCGATACCATCGAAGGCGAAGCGCCCGCTTGACACAAGGACCCGCGATGCCCAATCCCGCACCGAAGACGATCTACGACTTCTCGGCGCTCTCGATCAGCGGCGAGCGCGCCGACCTCTCGACCCAGCGCGGCAAGGTGCTGTTGATCGTCAACACCGCGAGCGAATGCGGCTTCACGCCGCAGTTTGCCGGGCTCGAACAGTTGTGGCAGGACTACCGCGATCGCGGCCTCGTCGTGATCGGTTTCCCGAGCAACCAGTTCGGCGCGCAGGACCCGGGCAGCAACGACCAGATCGCGTCGTTCTGTTCGCTGAATTACGGCGTCGACTTCCCGATGATGGCCAAGGTCGACGTGAACGGGGACAACGCGCACCCGCTGTGGCAGTGGCTGACGGCGCAGGCGCCGGGGCTGCTCGGCACGCGCGCGATCAAGTGGAACTTCACGAAGTTCCTGATCGGCCGCGACGGCGCGGTGCGCGCCCGCTACGCGCCGACCGACAAGCCCGAAGCGCTGCGCAAGGACATCGAATCCGCACTCCAAGCCTGAGAGAAACCCACCATGTTCGAACACATCGAAGCCTACCCCGGCGACCCGATCCTGAGCCTGAACGACGCCTTCCAGAAGGACCCGCGGCCAGGCAAGATCAACGTCTCGATCGGCATCTACTTCGACGACCAGGGCCGCATCCCGACGCTCGAATCGGTGCGCCGCGCCGAGCACCAGATCGTCGAAGCGGGCGGCGCCAAGCCCTATCAGCCGATCGAAGGCGCGGCCAACTGCCGCGCCGAGGTGCAGAAGCTGCTGTTCGGCGCCGGGCACGAGGCCGTCGCGAGCGGGCGCATCGCGACGATCCAGTCGGTCGGCTCGAGCGGCAGCCTGCGCGTCGGCGCCGACTTCATCCACCGCTACTTCCCCGAAAGCGCGGTCTGGGTCAGCGACCCGACCTGGGACAACCACCGCGCGATGTTCGAGGGCGCCGGCCTCGCGGTGCACAGCTACCCGTACTACGACGCCGCGACCGGGGGCGTGAATTTCGATGCGATGCTCGACGCGCTGCGCACGATCCCGAAGCGCAGCGTCGTGCTGCTGCACGCCTGCTGCCACAACCCGACTGGCGTCGACCTGACGCACGCCCAGTGGCAGGCGCTGATCCCGCTGCTGCGCGAGCGCGAGCTGCTGCCCTTCCTCGACCTCGCCTACCAAGGCTACGGCGAGGGCATCGCCGAAGACGCCTTCGCGCCGCGCGCGCTCGTCGACGCCGGCGTGCCGTTCTTCATCGCCAACTCGTTCTCCAAGAGCATGAGCCTGTACGGCGAACGCTGCGGCGCGCTGTCGGTCGTCTGCGCGAACGCCGAGGAAGCCGGTCGCGTCCTCGGCCAGCTCAAGTTCACGGTGCGGCGCAACTACTCGAGCCCGCCGATCTTCGGCGGCCAGATCGTCGCCCGTGTCCTCGGCGACCCCACGCTGCGCGCGATCTGGGAGGGCGAGGTCGCGGCGATGCGAGAGCGCATCGCGGCGATGCGCAAGAGCCTGCACGAGGTGCTGTCGGCCAAGCTGCCGGGCCGCGACCTGAGCTACTTCCTGACCCAGCGCGGCATGTTCAGCTACACCGGATTGTCGGCAGCGCAGGTCGATCGGCTGCGCGAGGAGTTCGCGATCTACCTGATCCGCTCCGGGCGGATGTGCATCGCCGGCCTCAACCGCGGCAACGTCGAGGCGACGGCGGTCGCGATGGCGGCGGTGATGGCGGCCTGACCCTGCCGCAGCGCCGCGCGCCGGGCAGCCCGCCACCATCGCCAGCGCGCCGCCGGCACCGCCCTGCCCGATGCTCGCCTACCGCCACGCGTTCCATGCCGGCAACCATGCCGACGTGCTCAAGCACGTCGTGCTGGTGCAGGTGCTGCGCTACATGGCGGCAAAGGACAAGCCGTTCACGCTCGTCGACACCCATGCCGGCGCCGGCGGCTATTCGCTCGAAGGCCGCTATGCGCGCAAGAACGCCGAGTACGAACTGGGCATCGGCCGGCTGTGGCCGCGGCGCGACCTGCCGGCGCCGCTTGCCGATTACGTCGATCTCGTGCGCCGCTTCAATGGCGGCACGCCACGCGACGCGAACCCGCGGCTCGCGCAGTACCCGGGATCGCCGGCCTTCGCGCAGATGCTGCTGCGCCCGCAGGACCGGCTGCGCCTGTACGAGCTGCATCCGACCGACCACCGCATCCTCGCCGCCTACCTCGGCCGCCAGCCCAACACCCACGTCGCGCTGGCCGACGGCTTTGCCGCGCTGAAGGCCGAATTGCCGCCGCCGTCGCGCCGCGGCGTCGTGCTGATCGACCCGAGCTACGAGCTGAAGACCGACTACACGAAGGCGGTCGGCGCGCTGCGCGAGGCGTTGACGCGCTTTGCCGACGGCTGCGTCGTCGTCTGGTTCCCGCAATTGACGACGATCGAGTCGGCGCAGATGGCCAAGCGCCTGCAATCGGCGGCCGGCACGCTCGCGAAGAAGGGCTGGCTGCACGTGCGCCTCACGGTGCAGCAGCCCGACGCGCGCGGCTTCGGGCTGATCGGAAGCCACGTCTTCGTCGCCAATCCGCCGCACGTGCTGCACGCGACGCTCGAGCCGCTGATGCAGTTCCTCGTCGATGCCCTCGGCCAGTACGACGGCGCGCACTACCTGCTGGAGCAGGCGCGATGAACGACGCATCGGCCGGGCCGCTCGCCGGGATCAAGGTGGTCGAGCTCGGCCAGCTGATCGCCGGGCCGTTCGCGGCGAAGACGCTCGCCGACTTCGGCGCCGAGGTGATCAAGATCGAGCCGCCCGGCGGCGACCCGCTGCGCCAGTGGCGGCTGCTGCACGACGGCACGAGCGTGTGGTGGCAGGTGCAAAGCCGCGGCAAGCAAAGCGTCGTCCTCGACCTGCGCGACGAGGCCGATCGCGCCATCGTTCGAAAACTGATCGACGAAGCCGACGTGCTGATCGAGAATTTCAAGCCCGGCACGCTCGAAGGCTGGAGCCTTGGCTACGAAGCCTTGAGCGCGACCAACCCGTGCCTCGTGATGCTGCGCATCAGCGGCTACGGCCAGACCGGCCCGTACCGCGACCGGCCGGGCTTCGGCGTCGTCGCCGAGGCGATGGGCGGGCTGCGCCACCTGACGGCCGAGCCGGGCCGGGTGCCGGTGCGGGTCGGCGTGAGCATCGGCGACACGCTCGCTTCGCTGCACGGCGTGATCGGCGTGCTGATGGCGCTGCACCACCGCGGGCAGACCGTGAGCGCCGAGGCGCCCAGGGGCCGCGGCCAGGTGATCGACGTCGCGCTCTACGAGGCGGTCTTCAACTGCATGGAGAGCCTGCTGCCCGAATACAGCGCGTTCGGCGTCGTGCGCGAGCCGGCCGGCTCGGCCCTGCCCGGCATCGCACCGAGCAACGCGTACGCCTGCCGCGACGGCCACGTGCTCGTCGCCGGCAACGGCGATTCGATCTTCCGCCGATTGATGACGGCGATCGGCCGCGACGACCTCGGCGCCGATCCGCAACTCGCCGGCAACGCCGGGCGCGTCGCGCGCGTCGCCGAGATCGACGGCGCGATCGGCGAATGGACCGCCGGGCGCAGCGTCACGGAGGTGCTCGATGCGCTCAACGCCGCGCAGGTGCCGGCCGGCCGCATCTACACCGCGAAGGACATCGCCGACGATCCGCACTACCGCGCGCGCTCAATGATCGAGCGGATCGTGACGCAGGACGGCCTCGCGCTCGACGTGCCGGGCATCGTGCCGAAGCTGTCGCTGACGCCAGGGCGCGTCGGTTCGCCCGCACCGGCGCTCGGCGAGCACACGCAAAGCGTGAAGAAAGCCCTGCGCCGCTAGCGCGTGGCCGCAGGCGGCGCGGCGATACTGCGCGCCAAACGACAAACGTAACGCCATGTTCGCACAGCTCAATCGCTCGGCCTACCTGCGCATCATCCCGTTCGTGCTCTTCATGGCGCTGCTCGCCGCGCGCGGCAACCTGCCGGCGGACGCCGGCTTCGACCTGCGCTGGATCTACGGCGCATCGACGCTGCTCGTCGGCGGGCTGCTCCTGTGGTGGTGGCGCGAGTACGGCGAGCTGACGCGCCAGAATTTCCCGACCGCGGGCGAGCTGGGCGTCGCGATCGTCGTCGGTCTCGCCGTATTCGGCCTGTGGATCGTGCTCGACGCGCCGTGGATGGTGCTCGGCGAACCCGGCGCGAAGTTCGTGCCGCTCGACGCCGAAGGCGCGATCGTCTGGCCGCTCGTCGTCGTGCGTCTCGCCGGCGCGGCGCTCGTCGTGCCGGTGATGGAGGAGCTGTTCTGGCGCTCGTTCATCATGCGCTGGGTGCAAAACCCGGTCTTCGAGTCGGTCGATCCGCGCCGTGTCGGCGTCAAGGCGATCGTGCTGTCGACCTTCGTCTTCGTCCTCGCCCACACGCTGTGGCTGGCCGCCGCCGTCGCCGGCCTTGCCTACGCGTTGCTTTATCGCCAGACCGGCAAGCTGTGGGTCGCCGTGATCTCGCACGGGGTGACGAACCTCGTCCTCGGCCTGTGGGTCGTTCGCAGCGGGAACTGGTCGTTCTGGTGATCCGGCGCGCGGTGCTCACACGCCTCGCGCCCGGTCCTGCCTGAAGCGCGCGGCGAACGCGCCGAAGCCCCCCGCGTCGAGCGCCTCGCGCACCTCGCGCATCAGGTTCAGGTAGTAGTGCAGGTTGTGGATGCTCGCGAGCATCGGCGCGAGCATCTCGCCGCAGCGGTCGAGGTGATGCAGGTAGGCGCGGCTGAAGCGGCTGCAGGTGGGGCAGGCGCAGCTCTCGTCGATCGGACGCTCGTCCATCCGGTGCCGCGCATTGCGGATCTTCAGGTCGCCGAAGCGCGTGAAGAGGTGGCCGTTGCGAGCGTTGCGGGTCGGCATCACGCAATCGAACATGTCGACGCCGGCGGCGACGCCTTCGACCAGATCCTCCGGCGTGCCGACGCCCATCAGGTAGCGCGGCTTCGGAGCCGGCAGAAGCTTCGGCGTGTGGACGACGATGCGCTGCATCTCGGCCTTCGGCTCGCCGACGCTGACGCCGCCGATCGCGTAGCCCGGGAAGTCCATCTCCGCGAGCGCCGCCGCCGATTCCTCGCGCAGCCCCTCGAACATGCCGCCCTGGACGATGCCGAACAGCGCGTTCGGGTTCTCGAGACGGCCGAACTCGGCCTGGCAGCGCGCCGCCCAGCGCAGGCTGAGTTCCATCGACGCCCGCGCCTCAGCCTCGGTCGTCGGCCGGCCTGCTGTCTGGTACGGCGTGCATTCGTCGAACTGCATGACGATGTCGCTATTGAGCGCGCGCTGGATCTGCATGCTCACTTCGGGCGTCAGGAAGAGCTTGTCGCCGTTCACCGGTGAGGCGAACTTCACACCCTCCTCGCTGATCTTGCGGCCGCTGCCGTCGGCATTGGCGAGGCTCCAGACCTGGAAGCCGCCGCTGTCGGTCAGGATCGGCCGCGACCAGCCTTCGAACCGGTGCAAGCCGCCAAAGTGGGTGAGCACTTCGATGCCAGGGCGCAGCCACAGGTGGAAGGTGTTGCCGAGGATGATTTGCGCCCCCATCGCCTCGAGCGACGCCGGCAGCACGCCCTTGACCGTGCCGTAGGTGCCGACCGGCATGAAGACGGGCGTCTCGACGACGCCGTGGTTCAGCGTCAACCGGCCGCGGCGGGCGAGTCCTTCGGTGGCGAGCAGTTCGAATTCGAGCATCGGGCGATTGTCGCCGCGCCCGGCTTGACCCCCCGCCTTCGCCCCGGCACCGGCCGCCACTTGCGCCGGCGAGCGCGGTGCGAACCCCGCGCCGTGCAAAATGCACCTGCGCCGCGGGCCAGGCAGGTCACCGCACCTGCGGCGCCGGGCGGCCGGGAAAGTCTCTGCCCCGGCCGCGATCCGTTGACGTTGAAGGAGACAAGATGTTCGATTTCGAGGCCCTGGCGCACATCACCTGGCCGGTGGGCCTGCAAGCGCCCGACGCGGTGTTCTGGGCGGCGCTGCTACTCGTCGCCGGCGCGATCGCTGGCGAAGTCGTCGCCCGCGCCTCGCGGCTGCCGCGGCTCGTCGGCTACACCGCCGCCGGCTGCGTCGTCGCCTGGGCCGGCATGGGCCCGGCCATGCCGCTGGCCGGCGTCTCGCGGCTGGTGGTCGACATCGCGCTCGCGCTGCTGCTGTTCGAGATCGGCAGCCGGGTGCGGCTGCGCTGGCTGCGCTTCAACCTGGCCCTCTTCTGGACCAGCCTCGCCGAGGCGAGCCTGAGCGCGGTCGCGGTGTTTGCCGTACTGTCCTGGCTCGGGCTGCCGGCGATGACGGCCGCCTGCTGCGCGCTGCTCGCGATTCCGTCGTCGGCGGCGGTCGCCGGGCGCGTCGCGATGGAACTCGGCGCCGAAGGGCAGGTGACCGACCGCATGATCCTGCTCACCGCGCTGAACACGCTGTACGCGGTGCTCGCGCTGACGATGCTCGAAGCCTGGTGGCACGCTGGCAAGGCGCCGGACGTGCCGGCCGCGCTGATCCACCTCGGCCAGTCGTTCTTCGGCTCGCTCGTGCTCGCCGCGCTGCTCGCCGCCGTCATCGCGATCGTCGCCCGCCGGCTCGACCTCAGCAACGAAAGCTCGGTGCTGCTCGTGCTCGGCCTCGTCGTCCTTGCGATCGCGGCGGCGCGGTCGGCCGGCTTGTCGACGCTGCTCGTGCCGCTCCTGGCCGGGCTGCTGCTGCGCAACGCGACCGACCGGCCGTGGGTCTGGCCGCGCCACTTCGGCACTGCCGGCGGCGTCGTCGTGCTGATGCTGTTCGTCATCGTCGGCGCTTCGTGGTCGCCCGCCGTGCTCGCCGCCGGCGGCGTTGCGGCGCTCGCGCTGCTCGCCGCGCGCGCCCTGGCCAAGGGGCTCGCCGTCGTTGCCCTTGCGCGGCCGGCCGGTGCGACGCTGCGCCAGGGGCTCGCGCTCGGCATCACGCTGATGCCGCTGTCGGCGACGACGCTCGTCATGCTGAGCGACGTCTACGCCACCGCACCGGCGCTCGCCGCGGGCGTGATGCCGATCGTCATCACCGCCGTCGCCGTGCTCGAACTGCTCGGCCCGCTCGCGGTGCAGTTCGCGTTGCGGCTGGCAGGCGACCTGCCGCCTGCCGCCGCGCGGCGGGCGAAGGAAGTGCGATGAGTCTCGAAGCCTTCGTCACCTCCCGGCCGCTGACGCTCGGCGTCGAGCTCGAGCTGCAGATCGTCAACACCCACGACTACGACCTGACGACCGCCGCCGGCGACCTGATGCGCCTGATGCAGGGCCGCGACATGCCGGGCGACGTCAAGCCCGAGATCACGAGCAGCATGCTCGAGATCGCGACCGGCGTCTGCGACAGCCATGCGCAGGTGCTTGGCGAACTGCGCGCGATCCGCGACCAGCTCGTCGAGTGCGAGCAAAAGCTCGACGTGCGGCTTTGCGGCGGCGGCACCCACCCGTTCCAGGACTGGAGCCGCAGGCGCATCTACGACGCGCCGCGCTTTCACGAGCTGTCCGCGCTCTACGGCTA
>JBDHSE010000041.1:0-13436 GCA_039807955.1 Ideonella sp.
CACAGCCACTTCACGCTGCTCGACCGCGCGAAGGCGGGCGCCGACTTCGACAAGCTCGGCCCCGACGAGGAAGTGCTCGCCTACCTGCCGCCGGCCTGGATCGGGCAAAACGTCTTCAGCTTCGCGCAGTGGCTGGCCTGCGGCTACGTCGTCAACTGCCCCGAGTCGGCATCGACGGTGACGATCGACCTGAAGGAGATCGGCCCGACCTACTACTTCGCGCCGCCGCGCATCTTCGAGGGGTTGCTGACGAGCGTGATGATCCGGATGGAAGACGCCGGCGCGATTAAGCGTTCGCTCTTCCACGCCTGCATGGATCTCGCCCGGCGCGTCGGTCCGGCGTTGATCGACGGCAAGCCGGTCGGGCTGTGGGACCGGCTGCGCTACGCCGCCGGCAATCTGCTGATCTACGGGCCGCTGCGCAACACACTCGGTTTCTCGCGGGTGCGCGTCGCCTACACGGCCGGCGAGGCAATCGGGCCCGACCTCTTCACGTTCTACCGCTCGATCGGCATCAACCTGAAGCAGCTCTACGGCCAGACCGAGACCGCCGTCTTCGTCTGCCTGCAGCCCGACAACGAGGCGTTCGCCGACACCGTCGGCGTGCCGATTGCGGGGGTCGAGATCCGGCTTGCCGCGAACGGCGAGATCCTCGTCAGGACACCCGGCCTGCTGAAGGAGTACTACAAGAATCCGCAGGCGACGGCCGAGGTGCTGACCGGCGAGGGCTGGTACCACACCGGCGACGCCGGCTTCATCGCGGCCAGCGGCCACCTGAAGATCATCGACCGCGCCAAGGACGTCGGCCGCATCGCGGGCGGGCCGAACGACGGCGCGATGTTCGCGCCCAAGTACGTCGAGAACAAGCTCAAGTTCTTCCCGTTCGTCAAGGAGGCGGTCGCCTTCGGCGACGGCCGCGACCGCGTCTGCGCCTTCATCAACATCGACATCGAGGCGGTCGGCAACTGGGCCGAGCGCCGCAACCTGCCGTACGCCGGCTACACCGACCTGGCGGGCAAGCCCGAGGTCTACGCGCTGATCCGCGACTGCGTGGAGAAGGTCAACGCCGACCTGGCGCAGGACGAACTGCTCGCAGGCAGCCAGATGAGCCGCTTCCTGATCCTGCACAAGGAGCTCGACGCCGACGACGGCGAGCTCACGCGTACGCGCAAGGTGCGCCGCGGCTTCATCGGCGAGCGCTACGCGGTGCTCGTCGATGCGCTGTACGGCGGCAAGTCGAACCAGTACGTCGAGACGCAGGTCAAGTTCGAGGACGGGCGCACCGGCATGGTCAGTGCCGACCTGCGCATCGAGGACGCGAAGGTGTTCCCGACAGTGCGCAAGGCGGCTTGAAGTGAAACGACAGGTCGAAACGTTGATTCGGCGTTGGTCAGTCCGGCAACACCCCCTCACCCCAACCCTCTCCCCGAGGGGAGAGGGGATCGGCCTGCTCCCATGCCTCACACCGAGAGAAGCGGGAGTTGGCCTGCTCCCTCTCCCGCTTGCGGGAGAGGGTCGGGGTGAGGGTTGTCGGCCCTGCCGCGCGGCCGCCTTCGCCATCGCGCGCCGCCCAGCGCGCCCTTTCATCCTTCGCGGCCCGCGCCAGCCGCGGCGGGGCCGTTGAGATGGCCGAACGCAGCGTCGGCGGGGTGATCCTCGAAGTGAGCAACATCAGCCTCGCCTTCGGCGGCGTGAAGGCGCTGACCGATATCAGCTTCGACGTCCGCGAGCACGAGATCCGCGCCATCATCGGCCCGAACGGCGCCGGCAAGAGCTCGATGCTCAACTGCATCAACGGCGTCTACCAGCCCCAGCACGGCACGATCGCGCTCGAGGGGCGCACGTTCAAGAACATGAACTCGCGCCAGGTCGCCGAGATGGGCGTCGCGCGCACCTTCCAGAACCTGGCGCTCTTCAAGGGCATGAGCGTCGTCGACAACATCATGACCGGGCGCAACCTGCAGATGAAGAGCAACCTCTTCTGGCAGGCGCTGCGCGTCGGCCCGGCGCAGCGCGAGGAAGTGCGGCACCGCGAGTTCGTCGAGCGCATCATCGATTTCCTCGAGATCCAGCCCTACCGCAAGACGCCGGTCGGGCGCATGCCGTACGGGCTGCAAAAGCGCGTCGACCTCGGCCGCGCGCTCGCGATGGAGCCGCGCGTGCTGCTGCTCGACGAGCCGATGGCCGGCATGAACGTCGAGGAAAAGCAGGACATGAGCCGCTTCATCCTCGACGTGAACGACGAGTTCGGCACGACGATCGTGCTGATCGAGCACGACATGAGCGTCGTGATGGACATCAGCGACCGCGTCGTCGTCCTCGACTACGGCAGGAAGATCGGCGACGGCACGCCCGACGAGGTGCGTTCGAATCCGGACGTCATCAGCGCCTATCTCGGCACGACGCACTGATCATGGGCTTCTTCCTCGAAACCCTGATCGGCGGCCTGATGGCAGGCATGCTCTATTCGCTGATCGCGCTCGGCTTCGTGCTGATCTTCAAGGCGAGCGGCGTCTTCAACTTCGCGCAGGGCGCGATGGTACTGTTCGCGGCGCTCGCGATGGCGCGCTTCGCCGAATGGATCCCGGGCTGGATCGGCGTCGACAGCCGCTGGCTCGGCAACGTGCTCGGCTTTGTCGTCGCGGCGCTGTTGATGGTCGTCTTCGCATGGGCGGTCGAGCGCTTCATGCTGAGCAAGCTCGTCAACCAGGAGGGCATCACGCTGCTGATGGCGACGCTCGGCGTGAGCTACTTCCTCGACGGCCTCGGTCAGACGATCTTCGGCAACGACATCTACACGATCGACATCGGCATTCCGAAGGACCCGGTCTTCCTGCTCGAGAACGTCTTTCCCGGCGGCGTGCTCGTCAACCAGGAGGACATGGTCGCCGCCGTCATCGCCGGCGCGCTCGTCGCGCTGCTCGCGCTGTTCTTCCAGAAGACCTCGACCGGCCGCGCGCTGCGCGCGGTCGCCGACGACCATCAGGCGGCGCAGTCGATCGGCATCCCGCTGTCGCGGATCTGGATCATCGTCTGGTCGGTGGCGGGATTCGTCGCCCTCGTCGCCGGCATCATCTGGGGCAGCAAGCTCGGCGTGCAGTTCTCGCTCTCGCTCGTCGCGCTCAAGGCGCTGCCGGTCGTGATCCTCGGCGGGCTCACGTCGATCCCGGGCGCGATCATCGGCGGGCTGATCGTCGGCGTCGGCGAAAAGCTCTCCGAGATCTACATCGGCCCGTTCTTCGGCGGCGGCATCGAGATCTGGTTCGCCTACGTGCTCGCCCTCGTCTTCCTGCTGTTCAGGCCCCAAGGCCTGTTCGGCGAAAAGATCATTGACCGGGTATGAAATACACGGGCAATGATTTTTCGGTGAAGGCTAACTTGCCGAAGGCAAGTTAAGCGAAGCGCGCCGCAACCAAAAGATCATCGACCATGTTCTACCGCGAGAACGGCCAGTTCAAGACGAGCTACGAAGCCGACGAGCAGATCTTCCCGATCCGGCAGGACCGGATCGCGATCCTCGCGCTGCTCGCGGTCGCCTACGTCGTGCTGCCGTTCGCCGCTTCCGAGTACATGCTGCGCGCGATCCTGATTCCGTTCCTGATCCTGTCGCTCGCCGCGCTCGGGCTGAACATTCTCGTCGGCTACTGCGGCCAAATCTCGCTTGGCACCGGCGCCTTCATGGCGGTCGGCGCCTACGCCGCGTACAACTTCGAGATCCGCATCGACGGCATGCCGTTCGTCGCCTCGCTGCTGCTCGGCGGCCTGTGCGCGACGATCGTCGGCATCGTCTTCGGCATCCCGTCGCTGCGCATCAAGGGCTTGTATCTCGCGGTGACGACGCTCGCCGCGCAGTTCTTCGTCGACTGGGCCTTCCTGCGCATCCCCTGGTTCACGAACAATTCCTCGTCCGGCTCGGTCAACGTCGCCAAGCTGCAGGCCTTCGGGCTGCCAATCGAGTCGCCGCTGCAGAAGTACCTGTTCTGCCTGATCCTCGTCAGCATATTCGCGCTGCTTGCGAAGAACCTGGTGCGCGGCGCGATCGGCCGCGAATGGATGGCGATGCGCGACATGGACGTCGCCGCCAGCGTGATCGGCATCCGCCCGGTCTACGCCAAGCTCACCGCCTTTGCCGTCAGCAGCTTCATCGTCGGCGTCGCCGGCGCGCTGTGGGGCTTCGTCCACCTCGGGTCGTGGGAGCCGGCGGCGTTCAACATCAACCGCTCGTTCGACCTGCTCTTCATGGTCATCATCGGCGGCCTCGGCTCGATCATGGGCAGCTTCTTCGGCGCCGCCTTCATCGTCGTGCTGCCGATCGTGCTCGACAACCTGCCGTACTGGTTCGGCATCCCGATCGACACCGCGCTCGCGTCGCACCTGACCTTCATGATCTTCGGCTCGCTGATCGTCTTCTTCCTCATCGTCGAGCCGCACGGCCTCGCCAGGCTGTGGTCGACGGCCAAGGAAAAACTCAGGCTATGGCCGTTCCCGCATTGACGCCCGTCTCGGGAAACCCCCGACGAACGCACGCCGCCGCGCGCGGTCAGATCGCGGTGTTCCTTCTTGCCGTTTCCTCGCCGCACCCACGGGTGCTCCATCAACTAACCCGGAGACAGACATGAAACTCAAGTCCCTGATCACGGCCGCTGCGCTCGCCGCCGCGGCCATCGGCAGCCTGGTGACCGCCCCGGCGGCACTGGCGCAGGCCAAGGAGCAGTTCTTCCCGGTGCTCGTCTACCGCACCGGCGCCTACGCGCCCAACGGAGTGCCGTGGGCCGACGGCTACGTCGACTACCTGAAGTACGTCAACGCCACCGGCGGTATCAACGGCGTCAAGATCAGCTACGAGGAATGCGAAACCGGCTACGCGACCGACAAGGGCGTCGAATGCTATGAACGCCTGAAGGGCAAGCAGGGTGGTGCGACGCTGGTCCAGCCGCTGTCCACCGGCATCACCTTCGCGTTGACCGAGAAGGCGCCGGCCGACAAGATCCCGCTGATCACCGCCGGATACGGGCGCAGCGAAAGCGCCGACGGCATGGTCTTCAAGTGGAACTTCCCGCTGATCGGCACCTACTGGGTCGCCGCCGACATCCTGGTGCAGTACGTCGGCAAGAAGGAAGGCGGGCTCGACAAGTTGAAGGGCAAGACGATCGCCCTCGTCTACCACGACAGCCCCTACGGCAAGGAGCCGATCCCGCTGCTCGAGGAGCGCAGCAAGCAACTCGGCTTCAAGCTGATGCTGCTGCCGGTGACACATCCCGGCGTCGAGCAGAAGGCGACCTGGCTGCAGATCCGCCAGGCGCGGCCCGACTTCGTCTTCCTCTGGGGCTGGGGCGTGATGAACTCGACCGCGATCAAGGAAGCGGCGGCGACCGGCTATCCGCGCGACAAGATGTATGGTGTCTGGTGGGCCGCCGCCGAGCCCGACGTGCGAGACGTCGGCGCCGCCGCCAAGGGCTACAACGGCCTGGCGATGCAGCACGGCGCCGAGCCGAACGCGAAGATCACGAAGGAGATCCTCGACAAGGTCTACGCCAAGGGCAACGGCACCGGGCCGAAGGAGCAGGTCGGCGAGGTGCTCTACATGCGCGGCGTCATCTCGGCGATGCTCGGCGTCGAGGGCGTCAAGCGGGCGCAGGAGCGCTACGGCAAGGGCAAGGTCATGACCGGCGAGCAAGTCCGCTGGGGGCTCGAGAACCTTGCGCTCGACCAGAAGAAGCTCGACGCGCTCGGCTTTGCCGGCGTGATGCGGCCGGTCAGCACGTCGTGCCAGGACCACATGGGTGCAGCCTGGGCGCGCATCCAGACCTGGGACGGCACCAAGTGGGTCTTCACCTCCGACTGGATGCAGGCGGACGAATCGATCATCAAGCCGATGGTCAAGTCCGCCGCCGCCAAGTACGCGGCGGAGAAGAAGATCACGCCGCGCACGGCGGCGGACTGCGAGGCTTGACGCACCCCGCGCGGATGACCCTCGGCTGATTCGCGCCGCGCGCGCGTCCTGCCTTCGACCGGGGGGCGGGATGGCGCGAGAGGCGCGGGGCCTCGCATCGAGGGCAGGCAGGGCTCCTCACCGAGCCCTCGTCCAAGCGCCGCACGCGACGCTTGGACGAGTCAAGGACAGGACATGAGCGACGCGAGCATCCTCCTCAACGTCAACGGCATCGAGGTCATCTACAACCACGTGATCCTGGTCCTCAAGGGCGTCTCGCTGCAGGTGCCGCAGGGCAAGGTGGTCGCGCTGCTCGGCGGCAACGGCGCCGGCAAGACGACGACGCTGCGCGCGGTGAGCAACCTGCTGCGCGGCGAGCGCGGCGAGGTGACGAAGGGCTCGATCGAACTGCGCGGCGAGCGCATCGAAAGGCTCACGACGTCCGACATGGTCGAGCGCGGCGTCGTCCAGGTGATGGAGGGCCGCCACTGCTTCGCGCACCTGACGATCGAGGAGAACCTGATGACGGGCGCCTACACGCGCAAGGACGGCAAGGCCGCCGTCGCGCAGACGATGGAGAAGGTCTACACCTACTTCCCGCGGCTGAAGGAGCGGCGCGGCTCGCAGGCCGCCTACACCTCGGGCGGCGAGCAACAGATGTGCGCGATCGGCCGCGCGCTGATGGCGAATCCGAAGATGGTGCTGCTCGACGAGCCGTCGATGGGCCTGGCGCCGCAGATCGTCGAGGAGGTGTTCGAGATCGTGAAGGACCTGAACACGAAGGAGGGCGTCACCTTCCTGCTCGCCGAGCAGAACACCAACATGGCGCTGCGCTACGCCGACTACGGCTACATCCTCGAGAGCGGCCGCATCGTGATGGACGGCGCCGCGAGCGAACTCGCGAACAACGAGGACGTGAAGGAGTTCTACCTCGGCATGGGCGGCGGCGACCGCAAGAGCTTCCGCGACGTGAAGAGCTACCGCCGCCGCAAGCGCTGGCTGGCGTGAAAGGCGAAGCGATGACCCAACCCGACTCTGCCGCGCTGGCAACCCTGCTGCCGCTGTTGCGCCAGCTGCGCGACATCAAGGGCCTGCGCGAGGCGAGGCCCGGCGTCTTCCAGATCCGCGGCGCGCCGTTCATCCAGTTCCGCGACGAAGGCGGCGCGTTGGTCGCCGAACTCAGGAAGCCCGGCGCAAGCGGCTTCGACCGCTACCCGGTCGCGACCCCGGCCGAACAACGCAAGCTGATCGACGACGCCAAGCGCCGCGCCGCCCGCAGCGACGATGACTGAACCATGAACCACTACTATGACGACGCCGAGATCCGCGATCCGGCCGATCGCGAGCGCGACCTGCTCGCGGCGCTGCCCGAGCTGGTCGTGCAGGCGCAGCGCGCGACGACGGCGTTCGCCGAGATCCTGCAAAACATCGACGCGCAGGCGGTGACGAGCCGCGATGGGCTCGCGCAGCTTGCGGTGACGCGCAAGCACGACTTGCTCGAGCGCCAGACGCGGGCCCGCGAGGCGCGCAGCGACGATCCGTTCGGCGGCTTCTCGGCGATCGGCTGGAACGGCCTGGCGCGTGCCTTCGGTGCGCGCAACGTGTTCCAGTCGCCCGGGCCGATCTACGAGCCGCAGGGCCAGGCGGCCGACTACTGGCGCATGGCGCGCGCCCTCTTCGCCGCCGGCTTTCGCAAGGGCGACCTGCTGCACAACAGCTTCAGCTACCACCTGACGCCGGCCGGCGCGATGCTCGAGTCGGGCGCGCACGCGCTCGGCTGCGCCGTCTTTCCGGGCGGCGTCGGTAATACCGAACTGCAACTTCAGGCGATCGCCGACCTGCATCCGCAGGGCTATTGCGGCACGCCGAGCTTCCTGAAGATCCTCGCCGACAAGGCCGCCGAGACCGGCGTTGCGCTGACCTCGTTGACGAAGGCGCTCGTCTCCGGCGAGGCGTTTCCGGCGGCGCTGCACGACTGGCTCGCGGCGCGCGGCATCGAGGGCACGCAGTGCTATGCGACGGCCGACGCCGGCCTCATCGCCTACGAGACATCGGCGCGCGAGGGCCTCGTGATCGACGAGGGCGTGCTGCTCGAGATCGTGCGCCCGGGCAGCGGCGACCCGGTCCCGGCGGGCGAGGTCGGCGAGGTCGTCGTCACCGTCTTCAACACCGACTATCCGCTGATCCGCTTCGGCACCGGCGACCTCTCGGCGATCCTGCCCGGCATGTGCCCGACCGGGCGCACGAACGCGCGCATCAAGGGCTGGATGGGGCGCGCCGACCAGTCGGCCAAGGTGCGCGGCATGTTCGTCCGCGCCGAGCAGGTGGCGCAGATCGTGCGGCGGCACGCCGAAGTCGCGCGCGCGCGGCTCGTCGTCAGCGGCGAGATGGCGAACGACCGCATGACGCTGCGCGCCGAGGTCAACGGCACGCCCGAAGGCCTCGTCGAACGCATCGCGCAAAGCGTTCGCGACGTGACCAAGCTGCGCTGCGAGGTCGAACTCTGCGCGCCGGGCAGCCTGCCCAACGACGGCAAGGTGATCGACGACGTTCGCGAACTCGACTGAAGACTCGGCCCGGCGTCAGGGATTCTTCTGCGCGATGATGCAGCGGATGCCGGCGGTGTCGAGGATCGTCGTGAAGGTCGACGCGATGCCTTCCATGTAGGCCTCGGTCGAGATCTTCCCGGTCTCGAAGCGCGAGGTCATGTCGATGAAGTAGGCGCTGTAGAGGTTCGAACCCGGGTTCATCAACTGGCTGATCGAAGCCTCGCCGATGCGCATCGTGCCGCAGTTCTTGTCGACCTTGTTCAGGAACGCGTCGTAGGTCGGGTTGGGCTTCCACGCGTCGGACGCGCAGCCGCCGAAGGCAGCGGACAGCGCCAACGCGCCGGCCAGCAGAGCCGCGCTTCGCGGCACGGCAGACCGGCGTGATGAACGCTGTTGAACCGGGCAAGACATCGTCGTTCCTTCGTTCGCTCTCGAGCCGCCCGCACAGGACCCGCCGGCTCGGGCAGAGGCGCATTATGCCCACCGATCGCCGGTCCGGGAAACCATGCCTGCGGCCTCAATGGCGCAGCGTGATCGGGATCGTCACCGGGCCGTCGTTGACCAGATGCACCTGCATGTCGGCGCCGAACTCGCCGCACGCGACCGTCGCATGCGAGGCGCACGCCGTCGCGACGACGCGCTCGTAAAGACGCTGCCCGAGCGCGGGTGGCGCGGCGGCGGAAAAGCCGGGGCGGTTGCCGCTCGAGGTGTCCGCGGCGAGGGTGAACTGGCTCACGATCAACAGGCCGCCGCCCACCGCCGCAACATCCAGGTTCATCTTGCCGTCGGCGTCGGCAAAGATGCGCAGCTTGACGAGCTTGGCGACGAGCCGGTCGGCGATCGCGTCGTCGTCGCCCGGCTCGGCGCAGACGAAGACGAGCAGGCCGCGCGCTATCGCGCCGGCGACGCGGCCGGCGATCTCGACGCGCGCCTGCGCGACGCGCTGCACGAGGGCGATCACAGCGGGTCCTTCAGATCGTCGAAGTGCGCCTCAACGTCGAGCGGCAACAGCTGGATCGTCGCCCGCAGCCCGGGCACCTCGCTCATCAGCGCCTGCTCGACGCTCGCGCGCAACGCGGCGGCGCGGCCGAGCGTCCAGGTTGCCGGCATGTGCATGTGCAGATCGACGAAGATGCGCTGCCCCGCGCGGCGCGTGCCGAGGTGGTCGAAGCGGATCGCGTGGTGCGCGAACTGCGCGAGCACGGCGTCGATCCGGACCTGGATCTTGGGGTCGACGGCGCTGTCCATCAGCCCGTCGACCGAGCGCGAGACGAGGCGCCCGCCCTCGCGCAGGATGTTGAGCGCGACGCCGATCGCGAGCAACGGGTCGAGCCACAGCCAGCCCGTCAGCGGGACGAGCAGCAAGCCGGCGACGACGCCGACCGAGGTCCAGACGTCGGTGAACAGATGCCGCGCATCGGCTTCGAGCACGATCGAGCGATGCACGCGCGACGCCCTGAGCATGTACCACGCGAGCACGCCGTTCAGGACCGAACTGGCAAGCGCCAGAGACAGACCCCAGCTCAGCGACTCGAGCGGTTGCGGCGCGATGAAGCGCGGCACGGCCGACCAGACGATCGCGACCGCCGCGCCAAGAATCAGGAAGCCCTCGAAGCCGCTCGAGAAGTACTCGGCCTTGGTGTGGCCGAACGGATGGTCCTCGTCGGCCGGGCGCTGCGCGATCCGCACCATCGTGAACGCAAACACGGCCGCGGCGAGGTTGACGAACGACTCCAGCGCATCCGACAGCAGGCCGACCGATCCGGTGAGCTGCCAGGCGAGCGTCTTGAGCACGATCGTAACGACCGCCGCCGCCGCCGACAGCTTCAGGAAGGTCTGGACCGATGGCGTCGAAGTCATGCCCGAAGCTGCCGCCTCGAACCGGGTGCGCCCCGGCGCAAGGTCTTGCTCATCGCTCGCGGTCCATGCGGGCTAGTTCCTCGCGCAGCACCTTGGCCGCCGGCAGCATGCGGCCGTCGGCGAAGCGCACCTTGTAGACCTCGCCGGTCGTGCTCGAGCGCGAGGCGATCTGGTCGATGAACTGCGCCGCCGTCGTGACATGCTCGCCCATCTTGGCGTATTTCGCGCGCAGGAAGAGCGCCGCGTCGCGCGCCGAATGATCCTTGCCGTTGCGCACGAAGACCATGTTCCTGCGCGTCTCGACGTAGTGGATCAGGCGTTCGATGCGGGCCTGCTCGATCTCATCCGGCGCCGCCCGTGCCACCGTTGCCGCGACGAGCAGCGCGGCGCCAAGCAGCCGGCGCCGGTCGATCATGCAGTGATCGTCACGCGCGCGAAGCGGCGCTTGCCGACCTGGACGACGTAGCAGCCGGCGCCCAGGCGCAGCGCCCGGTCGCTGATCACGCCGCCGTCGATGCGCACGCCGCCGCCATCGACGAGGCGCAGCGCCTCGCTGCTCGACGGCGCGAGGCCGGCGTTCTTCAGCAGCGTGCCGATCGCGAGCGGCGCACCGGCGAGCGTGACGGCGTCGATCGCGTCGGGCACGCCGCCGCGCGCGCGCAGCTCGAAGTCCTGCTCGGCGGCATCGGCCGCGGCGGCGTCGTGAAACCGGGTGCAGATCTCCTTCGCGAGCAGGACCTTGGCCTCCTTCGGGTTGCGCCCGGCTTCGACTTCGGCCCTGAGCTTCGCGATCTCGGCCTCGCTGCGAAAGCTCAGCAGCGTGAAGTAGCGCCACATCAGCGTGTCGTTGATCGACAGCAGCTTGGCGAACATCGTGTTCGCCGGATCGGTGATGCCGACGTAGTTGCCCTTGCTCTTGGACATCTTCTCGACGCCGTCGAGCCCTTCGAGCAGCGGCATCGTCAGGATGCACTGCGGCTCCTGGCCGTACTCGGCCTGCAGCGTGCGGCCGACGAGCAGGTTGAACTTCTGGTCGGTGCCGCCGAGTTCGAGGTCGCTCTTCAAGGCCACCGAGTCGTAGCCCTGCATCAGCGGGTAGAGGAACTCGTGCACCGAGATCGGCGTGCCGGCCTTGAAGCGCTCGGCGAAGTCGTTGCGCTCCATCATCCGCGCCACGGTGTAGCGCGAAGCCAACTGGATCATGCCGCGCGCGCCGAGCGGATCGCTCCACTCGGAGTTGTAACGAATCTCGGTCTTCGCCGGGTCGAGCACGAGGCTTGCCTGCCGGTAGTAGGTCTGGGCGTTGGTCTCGATTTGCTCGCGCGTCAGCGGCGGTCGCGTCGTGTTGCGCCCCGACGGATCGCCGATCATCGACGTGAAATCGCCGATCAAGAAGATCACGGTGTGGCCGATATCCTGAAGCTGGCGCATCTTGTTCAGGACGACGGTGTGCCCGATGTGGATGTCGGGCGCGGTCGGATCGAGCCCCAGCTTGATGCGCAGCGGGACTCCCGTCGCCTCGGAGCGCGCCAGCTTCGCGACCCAGTCGGCTTGCGGCAGCAACTCGTCACAGCCGCGCAAGCTGATCGCCAGCGCCTCGCGCACGCGATCGGTGACGGGATGAACGGTCTTGGCTGAGGGTTGTGACATGGCAACGATGACAGCGGGCCTCGCGTTATTGATCCGGGACAAAGGCGCCTGCCGCGCGGGCATACCCTCGGATGGGGGGTCGCCGACGGCGGATATACTTCGGCCTTCTCGTCGCGGGCCAGGCAGCATGCGCCCCGCTGGCAGCCTTCTCGACCCGGAGGCCGGAATTCTAGTGGACAGCCCGCGACCCATTGATCCCCCAGACCCGTTGAACGCCGTCCCTCGCAGTCACGAGGACGGCGCTTTCGATGGGGTCGCAATGGCCGAATCCGCGTCGATGCCCCCCAGCCAGGAACTCAAGCCTCTGCAGATGCTCGACGATGCCGCCGCATCGGCGGCATCGTCCGTCCACCGCTTCGTCACCCGTCATCCGCGCGGTCTGGCGGCCACCGTCGTCGTCTCGCTCACCGGTTTCGCGGCGACCGCGTTCGGCATCGCACCGATCGCGCCCGACGCCGCCAACCTGACGCGCACCACCGTCAGCGAAAGCGTACCGCTGGCCGGGATCGACGCCCAGCTCGAGCAGCTCGCCGATCACGATCTGACGCTCTACCGCGGCGACCTGACACGCCGCAGCGACACCGCCGACAGCCTGCTGCGCCGCCTCAACGCCGACGATGCCGAGCTGGCGCAGTTCCTGCGCACCGACGCCACCGCTCGCAAGCTGCTCGACGGGCGCCCCGGCAAGATGGTGCAGGTTCGCACCGATGCGCAGGGCCGCGTCAGCGAACTCGTCGCTCGCTATCCGGCCGACGACCCGAAGCAGTTCAACACCCACTTCACCCGCCTGCGCATCGAGCGCCTGGCCGGCGGCCTGCAGGCCAGCACCGAGACGGTGGCGCTCGAATCGCAGGTGCGCCTGGGCAGCGGCACGATCAGCAGCTCGCTCTTCGCCGCGACCGACGACGCACGCATCCCCGACGCGATCGCGACCCAGATGGTCGAGATGTTCTCGACCGAGATCGACTTCCATCGCGAGCTTCGCAAGGGGGATCGCTTCACCGTGATCTACGAGGCGCTCACCGCCGACGGCGAGCCGATCACCTGGGCGAGCGGCGACGAGATGACCGGGCGCGTGCTCGCCTCCGAGTTCATCAACCGCGGCCAGAGCCATGCGGCGATGTGGTTCGCCGATCCCGCCAGCGGCAAGGGCGCCTACTTCGGGCTCGACGGCAAGAGCAAGCGCCATTCGTTCCTCGGCAGCCCGCTCGCCTTCTCGCGCATCACCTCCGGCTTCGCGATGCGCATGCACCCGATCATGCACACCTGGCGCGCGCACAAAGGCGTCGACTACGCGGCGCCGACCGGCACGCCGGTGCGCAGCGTCGGCGAGGGCACGGTCGAACTCGCCGGCTGGCAAAACGGCTACGGCAACGTGGTCGAGATCAAGCACAGCGGCGATCGCTCGACGATCTATGCGCACCTGAGCCGGATCGACGTGCGCA